>JAAYVR010000241.1 GCA_012517065.1 Verrucomicrobiota bacterium
CGAAACACGTCGTAGGATCGGTCGTCGCGTTGATGCGGCCGAGGACGGCCGCGCTCCCGACCGTCGGTGTTTTCTCCGAAGCGTCGGCAGGAGCGCGGCGATTCTTCGCCGCACCCAACAGGTGTATGTTCGGTGGCCCGATTTGCGGGATCGCAAAGCGTCGCATGACCGGTCATCTGGCTGATGGGGAATATGGGATATGGGGACAGGCACGGAGTTTGTGAATGCAAACAAAGCGGCAGCAAGCTGCCGCACTCCAAACGCTTCGCGCCTACCAACGCCCAGTGCATCCGCGGCGGCGCGTGGGGAACCATCGGGATCAGCGGCGAAATCGAATGGGGCCATACGGGGACAGACACGTAGTTGGCTCGGAGCGCTGGAGGTCGCGTTTTCGCGCAGGCGCAAGGCGCCGGGCTACCACAGTCAGGACCAGGAAGCTTTCGGTTTTCCGCGTAAACGCGGAACTCTGACGGCGATGGGTCGTTGCGTGCATCGGGCGAAGCCACGCCCGCGGCGTGCCAGAGTCCCGCCTTTAGGCGGAAAGGTTTCTTGTGGTTGGGACTTGCTCCGGCAGGGTTGCGTCCAGTGGGGGCTTGATCAGAATGGTTTTCCTTACGACGGAGTCGCGGGACATATTTCCCAGCCCGGCGTGGCCGACAGCCCGAGGTGGTGTAAGAGCCGGGGCACTGCCTGTCAGGCGACTTTGGTTCCGGCTACGCCGGGCTGGGAAATATGCGGGCTAGCGGGTAGCACCGCCGCGCGGGTCATCAGGAACACACCAGAGCAACCCGGGCTTGTTGTTTCGTTCGCGCTCGAAAGCTTCGAATTGGATGAACACTACGTGTCCGCCGAAGGCGAGGATATCAGCACCTTTGATGTGACGGCGGCCGACACCGCAAGCCTGATCGGGCTCGTTACTGGCGTCGTTGTACACGCCGTTGAATCCCCACATCTTGATGTACAAATCCTCGTCGGGTTCCCAGAGCACGTAAGCGACGGGGTTGAATTGTCCGAGTTTGTAGGTGTCGGGTCGCTTGCCCTGGAGGACGCCGTAATTGCAGACTGCGCCATTCATGGTGTATGTGGACAGCTTGTTGTCGCGGGCTTTCCAGTTCGGTGCATTGGTTTTGTCGGTCGGGCAGACGTACGTTTTTGTTGAATTCACATATGGCCAGTACAGGCCGGACTGATAGGGCAGTATTGGGTTGGTGGCGTTGAGCTGGGGCGGCCGGCCGCCGACGGGTGTGTATAACCAGCCTGGATACGTGTTTCCCCAGTTGGGGTAGGCCAACTGGTCTCTGTTGTCATCCACGTACATATGCATTGCAATGCCGATCTGTTTGAGGTTGTTGATGCAGGCTGAGCGCTGGGCCTTTTCCTTGGCGCGCGCAAGCGCAGGCAACAACAGCCCGGCAAGAATCGCGATTATTGCAATTACGACCAAAAGCTCGATCAATGTGAAGCCTGTCCCAGCTCCGCTTCGCGGGCCTAACGCGCTGGTGTCGCTCCCAAGAGGGCCATTCTTCATCTTCATTTGTCCTCAAAACTACTTGTGCCGTCTTTACCGTCAAGCTCGATAAAACTGCGCCCTGGACCCCAGGCACGAATTGCAGGCGCAACCGAGTTTCAAGCAGAACAGATTGACTTTCGGCGTGCTGAACACGGTTTCGTACTGGGCAACAGCATACCAGAAGACACGGCGTTCAGCGACTGCCCAGAGTCCTCAGCGTTCCACCAAACCCGGCAGTTTTTGGCAGGAAATTGTAATCGAGAATAACCAGTTCGTAAGGTTCCCGATGCCGGAGGACACGCACGATGACCCGATTGTCGAGGACCCAAGAATCTGTTCTATGACCCGCACGTTTCTTGAACCACGTATTCGCAGAACTCGTTTGAGTGTGCACAAACAACGTGTCTGTCCCCATATCAGCATACGCTGGGCTGTCCAGCATACTCTGGCAGGCGCCGACTGGAACAAGGGACAGCCTGCGGGCCGTGCCGCAATCCGGAGGGCAACACCCAAACAAAGTGCCTGTCCCTCTATTTGCATCCCTTTTGGATGTGAGTGGGCGGCAGGGGACCGTACCGGATTAATCTTTTGCCGGCGCAGTCGATTGCGTCCACTGCCGGTCTGGGTCTGGGCTTCGGGTTTATCTGCGGGTTTATGAAACTTGCCTTGATACGGTTATGAGGATAACAAGAGAGCACGCAAGCACGCAGCACAGCAGAGTCTTGCACTGACGGAGCAATCCGCGGCCATCCACGCGGGTTGTACAGTCTTTTCTTCACCGAGATGTGGGAGCGGATGGGCTATTATGGGATGCGGGCGTTGCTTGTGCTGTTCATGGTCGATGCGCCTGAAGCTGGCGGGCTTGGCCTTGGAGTTGAGAATGCAGCGGCGGTTTACGGTTTGTTTACTGCGGGCGTTTATCTGGCGGCGCTGCCTGGGGGCTGGTTTGGGGACCGGGTGGTTGGCGGTCGTTGCGCTGTTTGGTTTGGGGGGATTCTGATAGCTCTGGGTTATTTATCGCTTGCAATACCCGAGAGGGCAATCTTTTACCCGGCGTTGGGGCTTGTGGTGCTGGGGACGGGCCTGCTGAAGCCGAATATCACGGCGATGGTTGGCGGTCTCTACGGAAGCGGGTTGGGGCGGCGCGATGCCGGGTTCACGATTTTCTACATGGGGATAAACCTTGGCGCGGCGATTGGGCCGTTGATTTGCAGCACGGTTGCGAAATGGTACGGTTGGCGGAGCGGTTTTGGTGCTGCAGGGCTGGGGATGCTTGTGGGGTTGATCCAGTACGGCTTGACCAATCATTTGCTGGGCAATGTTGGGCGGAAGACGCTGGATTCGGCGAGCGGCGGCGTTTGGTGGGCGCCGCTGTTGAGGTCGGCCAAGGCTGCTCTGGGATCGGACTGTCGGGGAGGAAAGCGTTGGCTGCGCGCAGTACTTTTGCTTTTGGCAGTGGTTGTGATAGCGGACCTGTGTTGCGTGGCAGCCAGGGGCGCAATCCGGATCGATCCTGTAATGGCCGCGGGGTCGGCTGCGACGGTGATTATTGCGGTTGGCGCGCTGTATTTTGGATGTGCGTTTTTTCTGATGGGATTGACGAGGGCGGAGCGGCGGTGTGTGTTGGCAATTCTGGTGCTGTTTGTTGCGTCGGCGGTTTTCTGGGCTGGGTTCGAGCAGGCGGGGTCGTCGTTCAATCTATTTGCGCAAAAGCACACGGATCGTGTGGCTGATCTGTCGTGGATAAGCGGCGGCAAGCTGGGTTTTTTTGAGATTCCTGCAGGGTGGTTTCAATCGTTGGGGGCGATATTCGTGATACTGTTTGCACCTGTTGTGGCATGGGTTTGGACGGTTTTGGAACGACGCCGCATCGAGTTGGACGCTTCGGTGAAATTTGGATGTGGGTTGATTCTGTTGGCGGCGGGTTTTGCGGTGATGGCGGCCGCGTCACGGGGCGCCGCCAGGGGAGAATCGGTGTCGCCGTTATGGCTTGTTTTCACATACATGCTGCATTCACTTGGTGAACTTTGCCTGAGTCCGGTCGGACTGAGTTCGGTCACGCGTCTTTCGCCGGGCAAACTGGTCGGTCAAATGGTGGGGGTATGGTTTCTTGCGACGTCGTTGGGGAACGTTTTGGCGGGTTTGATTGCTGGGCAACTGAAAGCGGAGACAGCCGAGCGAATGCCGCAGGGGTATCTTGCCATTGGATTGGTAGCGTTGTGTGTTGGGTGTGTGTTGGCGCTTATGGCGAGGCCATTGTCGAGGCTGAGCGCGAAACAGGCGAGGCCGGAGGCGGCATCTGAGGGCGGATAGCGTCTGGCGGGAGCGGATGACGAACAGATGGCTTGCGTGCGTTAGATGCGTGAAGTATCCAGAGGCGTGATGGTTGCTGTTGCACTGGCATTTGTGCTGTGCGTTGGGGTGGTGGGTTGTTGGTATTACCTGACTCCGGAGTACAGCAGAGTGGGATACACGCCGCTGCAGCCGGTGAGCTACAGCCACAAGGTTCATGCGGGCGAGCTCGGCATTGATTGTCGTTACTGTCATTTTGGGGTCGAACAATCGCCATACGCGAACGTTCCTGATGCGGCGGTTTGCATGAATTGCCACAATCAGGTCTTGAGCGACGACGCTCGGATTGTTGCTTTGAAGGAGAGAATTGAATCGGGGGATCCAATCCAGTGGACAAGGGTGCACAGAAATCCCGATTATGTGTTTTTCAATCATGCGGTGCATGTGAACCGGGGGGTGGGTTGTGTCGATTGTCACGGCAAGATCAACCAGATGGACAGTGTTATACATGCGAAGTCGCTGAGCATGGGGTCGTGTCTGGCTTGCCATCGCAATCCAGAGCGGTCGCTTCGCCCGTTGGATCGTGTGTATGATCCGAACTGGCAACCTGCTGGTCCAGCGGAGCAAGCTGTTATTGGACAGAGACTGGCTCGCGAGTTGGGCATTAGGACGTCTGTTTACTGTTCCACCTGTCACCGATGAACGCCGTGCCTGAAGAGAGATCGCCAAGCGGCGATGGAATGCCCTGCTCAGGTCCGTTCCGAGGTGCTGGGTATGCGGGTGAGGCTTGTTCTTCGAATGAGCAAGGCGCAACTCCTGATTCGCTCACGCGCCGGGAATTCATGCGGGTGATGTCGGCTTCGCTGTTGCTTGGGGGGATTGGGCTGACTGGTTGCCGTCGGCCTGTGGAGAAGGTTGTTCCCTTTTCTCGTTCGCCGGAGGGGTATGTGCATGGTGTGCCCCAGTACTTTGCCACTTCGATGCCAAGCCGGGAAACGGCAATACCGCTTTTGGTTAAGTCATACGAAGGCCGTCCGATCAAGATAGAGGCAAACGTTGAACATCCGGACAAACCGTCAAACGGCGACAGCGAAGCAGATCGGATGGGAACCACTCACCACGCACAAGCTGCAATCTTGAGCCTGTATGACCCGGATCGAGCAACGCGTTTTGTGTACAAGGGCGTTGCTGTCGCGCGCGAGGAAGCCATGAGATTCCTGAAGCAGACAGGCGAGAAGTTTGCCGGATTAAAGGGCAAGGGACTTTGCTTCTTGGTCGAAAGGAGTGGTTCGCCTTCGCGTGCGAGGCTGCTGCGAATTGCCCGCGAACGTTTCCCGGAAGCAAGATTCTTTGTTCACGAGGCCGTGGACTTCGACATCCACCGCAAGGCAGCCACGTTGCTGTTTGGCATTCCGGTCAGACCGGTGTTTCGACTCGAACATGCGCGACGGATTCTTTCCATCGATTGCGATTTTCTCGGGACGGAAGCAGATGCGCATCGGATGATTGCGGGATTCGCCCTAGGACGAAATCCATCCCTCTCGCAAAACTCCATGACCCGGCTCTACGTGGTGGAGAGCCTGTTAACACTGACGGGCGGTAATGCAGATCACAGATTGAGCCTTCCGCCAAGCAATGTCGTGCTGATGACGATGTTGCTGTTTGCCGAATTGGGCCGGCAGATTGGCTGGGCGAATCTCGGGTCCGAGGCAGCCGGGTTGGAGAGCGCGCTAAAGGTGCGAATCGCAGAGCTGCCTGATGTTCTGCGCGGTTGGGCGGCGGCATGTGTTGAGGACTTGATTGAAGCGGGTACAGGGGCTGTGGTTCTGGCGGGGCACCGGCAGCCGGTTGTTGTGCATATGTTGGCGCACACGATGAATGCCGTTCTTGGGTCTGTTGATCACGCGGTCAAGTACCTTGGTTGGCCCGAACCCGGTGAATCCCCGATAACCGAGCTTGCTGCTGAGTTGAACAGCGACGCAGTTGAAACACTGGTCATTCTTGGGGGCAATCCGGTGTACTCAGCGCCGGCCGACCTTGACTGGGCGCGGACGCAGAGGAAGGCCGCGACTGTGATTCGGCTGGGTGAGTATGAGGATGAAACGTTCCCCGTTTGTGATCTGCATTTGCCGCGTGCGCATTTCCTTGAATCGTGGGGCGATGGTGTGACGGAGGATGGGACTGTTGTGCCTGTTCAGCCTCTGATAGCTCCATTGTTTGGAGGGCTGACGGAGCTGGAAGTCCTCGCGAGGTTGTGTGGGCTGGCGACAACAAACCCGTATGATATTGTGCGGGATACATTTCGGGGGATTGTTGCTGAAGGGGATTTTGAAGCGCGATGGCACAAGTTTTTGCGAGACGGTTACCTTGAGGGCAGTGGATCAAAATCAGTGGCGGAGGTCAAACCCGACTGGCGCAGGGTCGTTGAAGCGGTGACATCAATCAATCCGGGATCGGAGCATTCGGAGGGGAGAGGCACTTATGAAGTGGTATTTGCCCCCGATTACAGGCTTGACGATGGCCGGTACGCCAACAACGGTTGGCTGCAGGAATTGCCCGATCCGATCACAAAGATCACCTGGGACAACGTTATCGTTGTTGGGCGGCGCACCGCGGCACAACTGAACTTGCGCATGCCCAGCGGCACAGCAGGCGATTTCTCGGTTCCGGTGGTGCGGGTTGAGGTGAACGGTCGGAATGTTGAAGGACCGGTTTGGGTACTGCCTGGTGTGCCAGAAAACACAATTGGGTTGAGCCTTGGCAACGGTCGTTCTGGGGCGGGACGGGTGGGGAATGGCGTTGGTTACAATGCGTACAGCGTGCGAGTTTCAGACGCGCTGTTCATAGCCGCCGGGGCTTCAATTTCGAAGACGGACAAGATGCATCTGTTGGCGTGCACGCAATGGCAATCATCGTCTGAAGGCCGGGCCATGGCACGCGAGGCTGCCCATGAGGAATACATTGCAAATCCGAAGTTCGCCAACGCGTCGATCGAGGGCATGCCGCGGACCAAAGGCAGCCTTTATCCGAACCCGCTGGATCGGCTGGCAGAAGCCGCGCCTTACCAGTGGGGGATGGCGATTGACCTGAGTTTGTGTGTGGGCTGCGGCGCCTGCATTGTCGCTTGTCAGAGTGAAAACAACGTGCCGATTGTGGGCAAGGCCGAGGTGTTGCACAGGCGAGAGATGCACTGGATGCGCGTGGACAGGTACCACGAGGGCTCGTTGGAAGCGGCTCGGGTCCTCTGGCAACCAATGCTCTGTCAGCACTGCGAAGCCGCGCCTTGTGAGAGTGTTTGCCCGGTCAACGCCACGTCACACAACGACGAGGGATTGAACGTCATGGCGTACAATCGGTGCGTGGGCACACGGTATTGTTCCAACAATTGCCCGTTCAAGGTTCGTCGATTCAATTATTTCGACTATCACAGACGAGCGACGAGCAGACCCGGAAGCCAAGGGCGAAGCAGCTCATCAGTCGCACGAACAGATTTCCTGCGTTGGCTGACGCGGATGAGCCCTGAAACCCGGCCACAAACGGAGTTGGACATGCTCAGGCTGCTAATGAATCCGGATGTGACTGTGCGAATGCGCGGTGTAATGGAGAAATGCACGTTTTGTGTGCAGCGAATCGAGCAGGCCAAAACAGCCAGCAAAACCAGCGCTGTTTTATCTGGCGGTGCGACTGTGGCTGACGGCGCGTTGCAGACTGCTTGCCAACAAGCCTGTCCGGCAGGAGCCATTGTTTTCGGCAACATCAAGGACCCTCGAAGTCGGGTCTCCGAAGCCGTGGCTGATCCAAGGGCATATCGTTTGCTCGAGCATCTGAATCTGCGGCAAAGGGTGGCCTATCTTGCGCGAATTACGAACCCGAACCCGCGCATTCGGGATGAACGCCGGGCGGAAACCAACACACCGGTGCGCGCTTTTGCCGCAAGCGATGGCGACCCATGAACAGCCGTGATCGAGGTGAACTGTCCGTGAGCGATACCCGACAGCATGTTGAACCGGAGAAAGAGGCGCGCGGGGTATTGTCGCCAGAGCTTGTGGCCACGCCGGCAGGGTTGGCGAGAGAACCGTTGATTAGGGGGTACCGCGGGTTGGGTTGGATTTCGGACGAGGTGATGCGATTCAACGAGCGCAGTACACCATCCTGGTGGCGAGCGGGTTTGCTTGTGGCGTTGTTTTTGTTGGTGCTTGGTGTGGTGATGGTAGCCTACCTGGTTACCACGGGCATAGGCGTTTGGGGGGTGGGACATCCGGTTATGTGGGGGTGGGCCACAATAAACTTCGTCTGGTGGATAGGAATCGGGCACGCGGGCACGCTGATTTCAGCCATTCTATTTCTGTTGCGACAACATTGGCGGACAGCGGTTAACCGGGTCGCGGAAGCGATGACGATTTTTGCGGTGTTGTGTGCGGCGTTGTTTCCGATCATTCACGTGGGGCGCGTTTGGTATATATGGTGGCTGCTGCCAATCCCAACCTCGAACGCTGTTTGGCCGCAGTTTCATTCGCCGCTCATGTGGGATGTTTTTGCGATTGCAACGTATCTCACCGTGTCGGTTTTGTTTTGGTACCTTGGGTTGGTGCCTGATCTTGCGTTGATGCGCGACCGGGCGCGAAGGCCGGTGTCGCGGTTTTTTTACGGTTTGTTTTCTTTGGGTTGGACCGGTTCGCAACGGCAATGGCATCACTACGAGAAGGCCTATTTGATAATCGCCGGTTTGGCGACTGCGTTGGTTGTGTCTGTGCATTCGATTGTTTCGTTGGATTTTGCCGCGACACAGTTGCCGGGTTGGCATAGCACGATTTTCCCGCCTTATTTTGTGGCCGGCGCGATGTTTTCCGGGTTCGGCATGGTACTGACCTTGGTAATTCCGGTGCGTAGCCTGTGCGGTTTGGAGAATGTCATAACGAAGCGCCACATCGACCTTATCTGCAAAGTGACATTGGCGACGGGATCGATTGTGGCTTACGCGTTCGTGGTCGAGGGGTGCTATGCGTGGTTTGGCGGAAAGCCTTACGAGAGGTTCATGATATTGAACCGGGTTACCGGGCCTTACTGGTGGGCGTTTCTTCTGGTAGTGGCGTGCAACTTCCTCGCTCCGCAGGCGTTCTGGTTCCGGAAGGTCAGGCTTAACCTCCGGGCAGTGTGGGTGTTATCGATTCTGATCAACATTGGGATGTGGATGGAAAGATTTGTGATCGTTGTGGGGTCTTTGCATCGCGATTTCGTGCCGCCGAACTGGAGCTACTACAGACCGACATGGGTGGACGTGTGCACTTTCGCCGGAAGTTTCGGATTGTTTTTTGCGTTCTTTCTATTGTTTCTGCGTTACCTGCCCGTGGTTGCTGTATCTGAGCTGAAATCCATCGCTTCGAACTGCATTTCGGTATGCGCCTCAAGCCGTCAGAGACTCGATGCAAGAAGGTAGAACGCAAATGACGACGGAATCCAACAACACGAATTCGGTCGGCTGCGGGGCCGGCGAGTACGGTCTGATTGCGGAGTTTGCCGGGCCGGGTGAAGTGTTGCGCGCGGCGGAACGGCTGCGGGTGGCGGGGTTTCGATTTTGGGATGTTTTTGGGCCTTATCCGCTACCGGGGATGTGCGCGGCCATGGGACTCAAGAGGTCGCCAGTTGGTTGGTTCGGGTTTTTTGGTGGGGTAATTGGATTCATCATCGCCGTGGCTGGCATCTGGTACCTCAACGAGGTTCATTACCCGCTGCCGATTGGCGGCAAACCGTTTTTCAGTCCGTTCTCTGCATTTCCAACGGCGTACGAGCTGGCAATTCTATTTGCGGCGATCGCGACTTTCGGGGGATTGCTTGTTCTGACCGGTCTGCCGCGGGTGCGCCATCCGTTGTTTGGGCACAGGCGATTTGCGTTGGCAACACGCGACAGGTTCTTTGTCGTCATCGAAAGCGCGGACCCGAACTACCATCGAGAGAACACTCAGCGTTTCCTTGAAACAATCGGCGCTGTGAGGGTGGAGGTTGTGATGATGTGAGAATGCGCGTGGTTTTGACATGCCTTGGTTTGGCGGTGTTGACGATACTGAGCGTATTGGGTTTTCGCGGCACTGTTTCGCGTCGTCCTCCAATCGAATTGTTTTCCGACATGGTGCGCCAGCCGAGGCTTCGCCCCCAGGATCAATTTGCGTATTTTCCTGACGGGCGCGCGTCGCGCGTTCCGGTTGAAGGCGCAGTTGCCCGGGGTGCGCCTGATCCGAACGACCCTGTTATCACGGGCAGATATCGCGGCACCACGAACTACCTTGAAGTCAATCCGGTCCCTGTAACCAGAGAGCTGCTTGAAAGGGGCCGAAATCGATTCGAAATCAATTGCGCCCCTTGTCACGGTCTGCAGGGTGATGGCAAGGGTATATCGACGCGCCTTGGACTGACAGCGATTGCGCAGCTCCACGACCCGCGAATTGTGCGGATGTGCGACGGGGAGATATTCAACACGATCGGGCGTGGCAGAGGTTTGATGCAGGGGTATGCGAGGGCGATTGCGCCGGGAGATCGCTGGGCGGTGGTGGCGTTTTTGCGCGCTTTGCAGTTGAGCCACCTTGGCTTGTTGGAAGACGTGCCGCAGGAACTGCGTTCAGAATTCAGTGAATGAAACATGAGCGTGACCGAGCCAAACTATGATGTGAAGGCCTGCGGCATGGCGTTGGCCAAGCGCGTTAGCGGCATACTGATTTGCGCGGGATTGATCGGGGCTGTGGTTGGCATGGCGATCGATCTACGACGTTTTGCGTTTGCGTGGCTGGTTGCGTTCATGTTCTTTCTGAGTCTGTGCCTTGGCTCTCTGTTTCTTGTGATTGTGCATCACCTTTTCGACGCCGCGTGGTCGGTCTCGATCCGGCGGATTTGCGAACACATAGCGTGCCTTGTCTTCCCGTGGATGGGGTTGGCTTTCGTGCCACTGGTGTTTCTGGGGCGTTACGTTTATCCGTGGGGACAGGCACAGAATACAGGTCTGTGGGGATTGAGTTCGGCGGCGGACGGCGGGATTCGCTTTTGGGCGTGGTGCGCGTTGTCTGTGTTGTTTTTTGGGGCGTGGCGGTGGTTGGCGCACACTCTCAGGCGGTTGTCACTCGAGCAGGACGAGACCGGCGAGGCAAAGTTGACCTGTCGGCTTCGGCGCTATTCAGTGGGCGGGGCGCTTATACTTGCTGCCACGATTACTGGCGCAGCCACGCTTTGGATGAAGGGGGTCGATCAGGGCTGGGTTTCGGCGATTTACGGTGCGTGTTTTTTCTCGAGCTGTGGTTGGTTTGCGATCGCAGTGGCATGGCTCTTGACAGTTGTCCTGAGGCGAAACCGATCGCTTGGGTCGTTACTTGGTCCCGTGCAGTTTCAGTCGCTGGGCGCGCTGCTGCTGGCTTTCACGCTGCTGCATGCGTACATGCATTATTCGCAATACTTCGTGATCTGGAACGCTAACCTGCCCGAGGAGACTTCATGGTACATTCTTCGAGAACAAGGGACATGGTTGCACACCGGGCTGGTGCTCGTGTTCGGTCATTTTTTGCTGCCGTTTCTTGTGTTGCTGCGCTCGGATTGGAAACTGAGAAGCGGGGTCGCTCTGGCGGTTTGCGCGTGGGCGTGGCCCATGCATTACCTCGACTTGGCTTTCAACATTTTGCCAGTGGCCAGCCCGGCAGGGTTTCCACTCGGAAGTGCGTGGATGGACCTGTCGTGCCTGGCGCTTGTGGGCGGGTGTCTTTTGAGGGTTTTTGTGCGGGATTATTGTCGGCATCCTGCGTTTCCGCAGCGGGACCCGCGGCTTAACGAAGCGTTGGCCGGGTGGGATGGACATTGCTTGGGATTGGCGCCCACGGAGACAGGCTCGGTGTGGGCGATATCGGACAACCAATCCACCGACAGTGCTGGCACATGAAAAACACGCCGCGCCAATTCATTCAAACGCGAGCAGCCGCAGCGCTACGATGGATCGTAGCGTGCTCGGTGGCCGCGCTGTTTGGCGTTTTGAGCTGGATGGTCATCAATCGCCCTGCGCCGCTGAAGGTTGACGAAGAGAGGAGTCGGGTGCGGCGGCAGTACTTTGAGGAAATGCAGAGTTCCAACCGGATTGCATTAACGACCTACGGCTGGATAGATTCGCGCAGGGGCATAGTGCGCCTGCCGTTGGACAAAGCCATGGAGATGAGTGTCTCGCTCTGGCGGGACCCGGCATCGGCGAGGTCCAACCTCTTGGAACGGCTGGCGAAAGCGACGGTGAAACTTCCGCCGAAACCGAACATCTACGAGTAACTCAGGTGCGGCGCAGGCTCCGGAAAACGGTCCCTGCGAGAAGATCGCGTTGGTTGCGAAGACGGTGCTGTGTCAATAGAAACAAACAGTCGCAAACACGAGGGAAAACAAGACGCGCAAGATCGTGAGGTGTCATGTCAGGATGGCGCGTGTGTTGGCTTGGGGCATGTATCGCAATTGGCAGTGGGGTTTCTGATGCTTGCCGTTGCGACGTGTTGGTTGGTTGTGTCGGTGTTCGCGATGGCGTTGGCATCGATCAAGCTTAATGCTCCCGAATTCCTTGGGACGTCTTGCTTTCTCAGCTACGGACGGCTGCAACCAGCGGCGTTAAATGCTCTTGTGTTTGGCTTTTGTGTGCCCGTCGGTCATGCCGTAGCAGTGTGGGGTTTGTTTGCCGGCACCGGGGCGCCTTTGCCGCGGAAGGACGTGATGCTGACGTCATGGGCGGTGTGGAATGTGGGTTTGTTGATTGGGACAATCGGCATATTGCGGGGTGATGGGACAGGGATCGAATGGCTTGAACTGCCAGGGTACGCGTCTCGAATGCTCATTGTTTCGGTGCTGATCTTTGCGGTTTGGGTTTTGCGATCTGGTTGGCGTGGCTGCAACGACTGGAACGACGTTCGGCTGTGGTGGTGTGTGGGCGTGTTGTTGTTGTTTCCGTGGATTTACGGGGCGGCGTTGGTTGGTTCGGTGTATGCGCAGGTGCGCGGAGTTTTGGCGGCCGTCACGCAGGCATGGTTTGTTCAGATGCTTCTGGTTGTTTGGGGAGGATTTTTCGCGCTGGGAGTTTTGCTCAGTTACTCGACAGGCACAGGGGCGCAGACACTGGTCAGCGATCGGGTTGCGAGGTTTGCCTTTTGGACATTGGTGCTGTTTGGCGGTGTTGGAGCATTTCAAAGATTGCAGGGCGGACCGTTTCCGGTGTGGATGATTGCCGTTGGAAATGCTTCGGCTGTACTGTGCTTGTTGCCTCTTTGCGCAGTGCTGATCAGTTTCAGATCGATGTTTGGGGAACAGCGCGCGAAAGGGAAAACCGTCGGTTCGCGAGGCATTGTGGTCAGCGCGCTGGGCTTCTATGGGCTGGCATTGGTGTTGGCAGCAGTGTCTTGTTTTCATTCGGTCGGGCGCGTGGTGCAATTCACCACGTACAGGCAGGCAATAGACATGAGCCTGTTGATAGGTTTCCTTGTTCCGAGTTTGCTGTACGCGATTCACGGGATCATGCAGATCGATGCCGGACTCAGATGGTCTGGACAAGGCTTGCAACGCGCGCTTTTTCTGACGGTGGCTGGCGGGGCGCTGATCGTGGCCGGACTGGTGATTGGAGGTGTGGTCCAAGGCGTGGGATGGAACGATCCCGCAGTTTCGGTCGCCGACGTTACTCGCCGGACGGGGAAATGGTTGGACATGACGGCGGCTGGCTGGGTTTTGGTTTCTTGCGGGATAGTCTGGTTTGCCGTCCAAGTTTGCATGCTGATTGCCGGAGGGTTCCGGCTGATCCTGTGGCCCGTGGCTAGAGTATGGTTCCAAGCTGACATTGCTGAAAAGGAGGCAGGCGCATGACGAGCAGGTACCCGTTCTTGCTTTTTTTTGCGCTGGCGATCGCGGCGTCGTGGCTTGTAGTCGTGGTTTGGCCCCATTTGCAGCTCGGCGGTTTGGAACCGGTTACAATAGAGGAAACCGGCGTCGTTTACCCCCCAATTCGAAGCGGTGAAGCTCTTGTGGGTGCTGAGATATATCGCTCCCTCGGTTGCCAATATTGCCATACCCGCCAAGTAAGGCCCAGCACAATGGGTGCTGACATTGCGCGCGGTTGGGGTAGGAGGCGAACGGTTGCCCGGGACTACATCCGGGACCAACCCCCGATGCTTGGGAGCGTCCGATTCGGCCCTGACCTCGCGAATCTCGGTTGCCGCGAAACAAACGCTGCAGCGTTGCTGCTGAGGCTTTACAAGCCCTCGGCAATTGTCCCGCTTTCGACGATGCCGTCCTACAGGCATCTTTTCCATGTGCGACCTGCCCCGGCGGGCGGCTCAGAATGGCGCAATTCACTCGCGCTGCGGATGAATCTGAGTTCTGACCAAGGTTCTGAAGTGATACCGCGTGCCGAAGCGCGCGCTCTGGTGAGTTATTTGTTGAGCTTGAAAGCCGACGAACTGTTTCTCGAAGCATACCCGCGCGAGGATTTGCAGACGACAAACTCCGCGAGGGGCATGGACAAAGCACGCGCCCTGCCATGACGCATGTTTGCAAACAGATGTTGGGAGATCAACAAGGCGCGAATTCGAACCCGCGCACTGTGAAACAGGGCCACAGAAATCGTCTTCCTGTATGGCTGGCGACGATGACCGTGGTTGGCCTTGCATGGGCAGTGTTTTATGTCGCGCGTAATGCCGGAGCCTTCAGTCCTATAGTTTACGAAATGGGCGAAAATCCGGCCGAAGTGCGCGCCCGTGTGCCAAGAGACGATGCCATGTCGCCGATGCACCGTGGCCGGAAGTTGTATGGAACCTATTGCGCTGCGTGCCATCAGTGGCACGGGCGCGGTATTCCCGAGCAGTTTCCTCCCCTTGCCCAATCCGAATGGATATTAGCCGGTGGACCAAACCGCGTCATCAGAATCGTATTGCACGGAATGGACGGTCCGGTGACGGTTCGAGGACAAGAGTACAACAGTCCGATGCTGCCATGGCGTGAGGTGCTGAATGATGAAGAGATTGCTTCAGTGCTTACGTTTGTGCGTTGCAACAAACAATGGAACCACGCCGCAGAACCAGTCACCCCTGAGCAGGTCAGGCAAATCAGAAGCCTAACTGCTGACCGTGCCTCGTATTGGACTGCAGAAGAACTGAATTCAGTGCCTGAATCTGATTAACGCTGATTAACGAGGTTCCGTCTCAGGCCAACCAACCATGCGGTGCTATGATGTCCATGGGTGCTCCCCGTTATCGGCGCGTAGCACTCCTCGCCAAAGACTTTCCTGTTGCTTACCACGCACATAAGTCAGGCGTCAGTAAAACTGGGGTTCTTGTAACTATACATTCGCAACGTCAATGTCCGCTTTATTGGCCAAATGAATCCTTAACCTGCACCCCGATCCGCCTGGCTCGATCAGCCAGCCCCATTAAGTCGGGACAGAATGTCGTGTCTGTCACTCTATTTGCTCCGCCAACATCAAGAACTCGCCAACCGCACCCCACGGCCGATAGAAACTCCACTCCTGACGCCACAATGCCCGCCCAGCCCGGTCCCACGCAGCCGCCGCAATATCGTGTCTGTCACTCTATTTGTTCCGCCACCGCCAAACCCTCACCAACCCCTCATAACAGTCCTCGGAAACTTCACCTCTGACGCTACAATGCCCTTTCAGTCGGCATGAAAACCCCTCCCACTGCCGATCTCACCCTTATCACCAGGCCAACCATACCAGCAGCAACATCACGTGAAAACAATCCCCCATCGCCGAACTCCTTCACCAGGCCTTCGGCATCCCTCAACTCCGATATCTCAAAA
>JAAYVR010000242.1 GCA_012517065.1 Verrucomicrobiota bacterium
ATCGAAACTGGTCGCATGACCGGTCATCGGGCTGATGGGGAATATGCGATATGGGGACAGACACGCTGTTTGGACAAAAGAACAAAGCGGCAGCAAGCTGCCGCACTCCAAGCGCTTCGCGCCTACCAACGCCCACTGCATCCGCGGCAGCGCGTGTGAAACCATTGGAATCAGCGGCCGGATCCAATGGGGCCATGTGGGGACAGACACTTTGTTTGTGCATCCCAAGCCGGTGAAAGTTCGGGCGCCGGATTTGCGTGGTCCAAGCGGGTCGTAGGGTCGGTCGTGACGTTGATGCGGCCGGGGACGGCCGCGCTCCCGACGCCGTTGCCTTTTCCAGCGCGTGCAGGAGCGCGGGCATTCTTGCCCGCCCCCAGCCGGTGTATGTTCGGTCGTCCGATTTACGGAATCGAAACGGGTCGTAGGATCGGTTGTCGCATTGATGCGGCCGGGGACGGCCGCTTAGCTCTCGCCTGCCCGGGCGCTCCGCAGAAGAACAACGCCGCAAAACCGCTCGTCTCAAAGACAATCAAAGCTTTCATTGCGGTGAGGTTTCCCGGATTGAGGGTGGAGATGGGGAACTGATGGGCGCTGGCGCCGGCAGCAGGCGTAAAGGGCCAAAGCGGCGCATACGGCGATGCCCAACTCCGCCGGCTCCGGCACCGGCGTGATCTGGAGGTAGGCCGGACTGAATTTCCCACCGCTCAGCGTGCTGTCCAAAATGAAATACACCCGGTCCCCTGCTGCCAACACAAACGGACCCATGCTCCCGCTCAACCCGAAGCTGGTCAGCACCACATTCTCCTTGATCTGATCAGCACTGTCGCGAATCTGAAAGGTTGCCACCACGGACGCCGGCTCCGCCTGGCCGTAACTCACACTGTAGTCAAAGCGGAAGTTGTCGTCCGGAACACTCACGCCGTTCTTCAGTCGTACCGTGGTCACACTCGGCCCTTGCACCACCGCCCCTGCGATATGCAGCAACGTCGCCTCCCCTACCTGCGGCACAAAGACATAATACGCGCTGGGATCATTCCCCACGCCTTCCCAATTGTCCGGGGCATACTCCCCACTCCACGAGAAACTGCTTCCGATCGCTGACCACGCGCACGCCATCACTGCCAACGCCCACCATCCCATCCAGGTCCTTGCGGATTCCATGAGCTGCTTCTTCAAATCGCTCGTCTTCATCGTCGTCTCCTGGTGCTTTGCTCCGATGTTCTTCATTCGATCCTCCCCTCTGATCAGTCCGTCTCGCTGACCACTCGGAAGAATCGTGCCGACCCATTCGCCGGTATCTTCGCCTCCTGCGGGGCAATCCATATCGGCTCGACTCGTTCCCACGGGCTATCCCCTGAGAGGCTCTCCTTGACCTCGATACGGAATCGCCCACCCCTGCCCGTCCATCGAATCCGTGCCTGGCCGCCCTCTACGTGCAGGCTTGTGATCCGCGGCGCCGAGCTACCGTCTCCCCATCCTTCCACTCGCAGCTCAAACTCGCCCACCAACCGGCTGCTGCCGTCCGATTGCCATTCGATCAACCGATAGCGGTACGGCCCCGGCGGGTTCACTGCCGCATCCAATACGGCATAGTCCGCCCCCGTCAGCACATTCGCTGCCAGGATCGGTTCGGGATTAACCAACACCCAGGCCTCCGGACTGGCTTGGCGGAACAAATCAAAGGCAACCGTCCCGACTTCCGAAGCCGTTGTCCATTGCACCTCCAGCCGGCCCTCCACGACCGCCAGCTTGATGTCTGCCAGCAGCGCCAAGGTGGCAGTGGGTTCGTAACCGAAATCGTAAGTGTCGTTGAAGGTGCCCTTCACAACGGCCGCCGGCTGGCCGGTGTGGTCGTCGGAGTCGATCGTGTCATCGCTACCTTGGTTGATTGGGCTGGGGGTTCCACCGGTCGGCGTTGCGACGCTGATACTGAATGTCGGTTCACCGCTGCCAACACCGTCATAGTCCTCATCCAGCAGCAGGTTGTCGAAGGTGTAGTAGCCCTGCGAGTCGGTTGTGGTCACCAATGTCGTGGTGCTATTGTCCGGCCACGTGATAACCAACGTTACCGTCACGCCCGGAATTCCCTGCTCGATCGGGTCTTGAATTCCATCCCCGTCGAGGTCGTTCCAGACCCAGTTGCCCAGCCCCGCCGGCTTGACGAAGTAACCGAAATCGGCGGTCGTGTTGTTCGGCACCGCGGGCGTGAGTGTGACCGCGTACGGGTCGGTCTGGCTGTTATTGTCCTGACCGGCAATGCCCAGCGAATGCCACCAACCATCCAGCACGCCGGCTGTATCGGTCACGACCACCACGTACTGCGCATCGCCGCTGCCGTCGTCGGTCGGCAGACCACCAAACAGGTAACTGCCGTCCGGTGCGGTCGCGGTGCTGCCAACCCGCGGTTCGCCCGGATCGATCACGCCGTTACCGTTAAGGTCCCAGTACAGATCGAGCGTCACTCCGCCAATGCCGGATTCACCGGCGTCGCGCAGGCCATCCGCATCCCGATCTTCCCAGACGAGGTTGCCGATGCTGCCGGCGCCTCGATACCCGAAATCTTGGAGCAGGTTGATCTCGCCGGCACTGATAGTGACCGTTGACTGATTTGCCGTGCCAAGACCATCGGCATCGTAGGTCTGGGTCATTCCCGATGGCGGAACAACTACAATCGTTCCCGTCCCTGCCGGCAAACCACCGAAGTAGTAATAACCGTTTTCGTCCGTGTAGGTGACCGAGATCAAGACATTACCGGGGCCATACAACTCGACGCGCACCCCCTCGATGCCGGGCTCACCGGCATCCTGAACGCCGTCCCCGTCAATGTCCAACCACACACGGTCGCCCACAAGCGCGCCCGTCGAAGTTTGGCCAACTGGCGTGTATCCGAAGTCTTGATCGGCGTCATTGACCGGCACGGCACTGTTCCCTGCGCTGTCCAGATCGACTGCACTGATGTTTGGCGTGCCCACACCGTCGCTGTCGTAGGTTTGTGATTTGCCCGCCAGCACGTTGTCGGTGTCGTTGACCCACACCAAGTACATGCCATCAGGCAGGCCGGAGAACAGATAGGCCCCATTGGCATCGGTCATCGTTGACCCGATAACCGGTTCACCGCCGTCCCAGACGCCGTTGCCGTTCACATCGGCAATCAATGCCACCGTCACCCCGGCAATCCCATACTCGCCGCTGTCCTGCACCCCGTCGGCATCACCATCCAACCACACATAATCCCCAACGCTGTTGCTTTCTGATTCCGCCGGTTGATAGCCAAAATCGGCATTCAAAAATACATCGCCCGGCCCCAATACCACCTGAACTGTCGTCTTGTTGTCGTTTGTCCCAACAGTGCCGAAGTGATCCGGATCCCCGGTCTGTGTGTAACCAGCCGGCGCAGCAACCTCCACCACATAACCGCCAACTGCCAAACCGGTGAAAATATATTGCCCGCTCAGGTCCGTGGTTGTGCTTGCAACCAACTGATCATCTGCCGTCCCAAATATCCCGTCTGATCCCGCACTGTACAGATTCACAGTCACACCTCCCAACCCAACCTCACCAACGTCCTGGAACCCGTCCCCATCGGCATCAATCCACACCCGGTCACCCAGTGCCGCAGTGCCGGTGTTGCCGTTCACGTCGGTTGCAGGATTGTAGTTGTAGCCGAAGTCGGCGGTGAGATTCTCGCCGCCGTCACCCACCGTCACCTGATAGCCTGTCAGCGACGTGTTGGGA
Organism: Verrucomicrobiota bacterium; assembly: GCA_012517065.1. GTDB lineage: Bacteria > Verrucomicrobiota > Verrucomicrobiia > Limisphaerales > J093 > JAAYVR01. Next base: position 3,736 of record JAAYVR010000242.1, read on the forward strand.
ATGGTGGTGGTGCCATGATCCTGGTTGCCGAAGTCAGCCCCCGGCAAGGTGCTGGGCGGCGTCTGGGTCATGCCGCCAAACGGCAGCGTGTAGGACTGACCGCCGGTGCCGTCGAGCACATCCACGTAATAAGTTCCCGGTGCCAAGTTGGTGAACAAGTATCCGCCGTTCGCATCGGTCAACGTCCACGCCACCAGGTTACCGTTCGCGTCGTAGAGGTTGACCTGCACATTCGCGATACCGGGCTCGCCCGCGTCTTGATAGCCATCGGAGTTCTCGTCCAGCCACACTCGGTTACCAATTGAAGCGGGCTTGATCTCGCCGAAGTTGTAGTCTTCGCCCATCGTGGAAGGTGTGCCGGTCGGGATGGTGATGGCGGTGATGGTCTGGCTGCCGGGCGTGTTATCGACCGTGCCGGTCCAAGGCGTGCCGCTGGTCTCTTTGCCATCCAGCCAGCCGGCGGGCTGCGTCTCGGTGATGATGTAGGTGCCGGGCCGCAGCCCAACAAACTCGTAATAGCCATCCGGGCCGGTGACGGTGCTGAGGTTGACCGGATTACCGAGGTGGTCGGTGCCGGTGAGAGTAATCGTGACGCCGCCGATTGGGCTCTCACCGGTTTCCTTGAGGCCGTTATTGTTGGGATCGTGATAGACATAGCCGCTGAGGCCGTGGCTGAAGATCGTGACGGTATCGCTGGAGTTCACCGGCGGCTCATTGCGCTCAGCGGGTTCGACTCCTTCGAGCGTTGTGGCTTGGGTGACGGTAGCCGTGTTGTTGACGACCTCGGCGGGAGCGACGGTGGTAGTGAGTGCTACTTTGAACTTGAACAGATACGGTCCACCGACTGGCAAGTTGCCACCCGTGTAGGTGACCGTGTTTCCGACAACGGACGGGGTGAACCCAGCGGGGTAATCAACGCCGGCCGTTCCGAAGTTCACAGTGGCCGGATTGAACTTCGCGGGGTTGAGCGGGTCTTCGATGACGACGTCATAGGCCGTGAGAAGACCTGTGTTGTGCACCGTAAGCTCGATATCCAGAACATCGCCGGCATCGGCGCCAGTCTGAACGATGTTCTTGGTGATGGTCATGCGCGGCTCGACGATCGGGGTGTTGACGTCCGGGGTGGTGAATGGCGGTATGCCGTCGTCACTGATGTCAAATGTCGCGTTGTTCGAGAGGGTGGTTTGGCCGGGCTGGAACCCGACGTTGCCAATTTCATCAACAACCCGGGCGGTGACCAGAATGAGAAATGAGTTGTCGTCCGGGTCGTTGTTGCCGGTCACAGTGATGGCACCGAATGTGAATGTGACATCGTCGCCGCTGGCGCCTCCCCCGCTGAAACTCGGTGTGGGCACGTTTCCGGCAAAATCCTTTACCAACAGACCGCCGCTGCCAGAGGCGGTCAGCACGAGCATGTATGATTCATACTTAAGTCCTGCCGGTATGTTGTCGGTAACGCTCAGGTCTGGTGTGGCACCTTCCGGGAGCGTGACTTTTAGAGCGTACGTGACAAATTCGCCGATGGTCACGTTCGGGTCGCTGGTTTCGGTCTGATCAGTCGCGAACAGACTCTTGGCGAAGCTGGCAGCGTTCCCTTTGCTGGTGACGAGCGAGTTGGCGGCGTAGTCATTCAAGGTGCCGCCCGGCCCATCCGCGCCGGTGCGCTCATCGCTGGTGACACCTTGGATACTGGTCCACGCCAGTCCGGCGGTGTTGGGAATGCTCTGACCCGGCGTGATGGAATCGGCGACGGTGCCTTTGACCTTGAGGGTGATACTGGCGTTGGGCGGCACGTTCAACGTAAAGGAGGGCTTGACCTGCAGCGTGCCGCCGCTGATTTCGAAGTCGTTGACCGTCGGCGCCTGGACATCGGCGTAATAGGCCCAATTGACTGGGTCGGTGTTGACAGTCTCCACATTTGCCATAAGGACCCAGACCTGGCCCGCGTGGGTGGCACCACCTGCGACGTGGACCCGATAGCCGGCGAGCATTTCAGCCGCTTCGTCAAAGCTGGCCCAGCGTTCCCAATCGCCGGTGGCCGCAGCGATAACAAGATAGATGCCGTTCTGCTCGGGCGCGGTCTGGTCCTTGACGAGGACCAGGTCGTTATCGGCGAGCGTGACGGAGGTATCGAGGACTGTTGGGGCGCCGCTGAATGCGCCTTTGTTTTGGGAGCCTCCCGTTGGATTGAAGGTGGCGCCAAGGTCCACTGTGGTAGCCGCCACGACACTGGGGTCGTAGAAACCTGTGGCCGAGAAATCGCCGACGCCGGTCAAGATAGCCGGATCTCTGATGACGGCGGGGATGGCATCGAGCAAGGTGACATTGTAGGCGGCCTGCGAGCCGCTGTTGGAGATGGTGAACGTATAAGTAACCTCGTCTCCGGCATCGACCAGAGCTGCATCGACCTGCTTGTTGATGGTGAGGAGCGGCTCGACCACCGTGATCGCGGGATCGTTGGCCGGGTTGTTGTCAGGTACGATGCGATCAGGAATCGCGGGGTCATCATAGCGGAGCGTAGCGGTGTTAAGCCGCGTGACGCCCTCTTGATTGGCCGCCACATTGAGCACGGTGGCGGTGAGGCGAAGCACAAAGGCATCGTTGTTTGGGTTTCCGTCGGCACTGGCCGTGCAATCGCCGAAGCTGAAGGAGACCGTCACCGGGCCGCTCGCGGGTAATGCTGGCACAACCGTTGGCGGGTTGAGCGCGAGCGTGCCGTTGAAGTTCTGGCTGAGCCTGGCGCTGCCTGCGGTGGTTGTAACCACGGTGTAACTGTCGAGGCGAAGCCCGACGGGCAAGATGTCGTTGACGACCAGGTCCGGCGTGTTGCCCTCCGGCAGCGTAACCAGGATGTCATACGTAACCTGCTCGCCCACGGCGGCATCGGCACCGGTGGTGGAGGCCAGGCTGGTGTCGTCGTCCGTCAACGTGCCATCTTTGAATGATTTGTCGATCATCGGGTCGTTGAGCGAAGTGATTGCGGTGGCGGCCACGCTATAATTGTTGCGTTGAGTCGTATTGTAGTTCACGGGGGTGTTGTCGGTGGCGGTGACACCGCTCCCGTTGCGTTCGCCGTACTGATCCCCCGATGCCCCCGGCGTCGTGGACCCGGTCGGGTTTGGAGCCGTGCCCGACCCTGGCAAGCTGGTGAAGGTGAGCGCAGCCCTGTTGACGATTTCGCGGGAAGCGAGGCCGCTGGCCACGACGGTGCCATTAACGACAATCGTTACGTCCTTGGGTGTTCCCGTGATCTTCGATTCGGGCGCCAGAGAATCGAGGTTGACGGTAATCGTGCCACTCGATCCAACGGCAGGCACGGAAACCGAGCCGCCCGTGAAGGTGCCGCTCGTAGTAAACGTCTGCCCGGCTGGCAACGCAGGCGTTGTGATCGTGACGCTCTGGAACAGGACGTCGGACGGCAATGCATCCGTTAACACAAGGTCAAAAGCGGTCACAGGATCGACCGCGACCCATGTGATACTGCTGGTGTTGATGGTCGTAACCGTAGCCGTTTGGGCGAAGGTGCGCCCACCACATCGCGTGCCTTCGCTCACGAAGACCTGGATACCCACGGGGAATTCAGCCGCTGCATCGAAGTCAGCCGCCCGCGTCATGTTCATGTTGCCGCCGGCGACAGAAGTCACGACATAGACTCCGTTTTGGTTGGCGGTGCTTTGCGCCCGCACCAACACGCGGTCACCCACGGCCAGGGTCACGCCGTCCTGCGTGGCGCTGACGCCGATGAAAGTCCCGGCGCTAAAACCGCTCAGGTTGGCCGTTGTAGCTACGCGCACGGCTGGATTCGCCGCCACTTCGGAGAAACTGACTGGGTCGGTGTTGATCGTCGTGACGGTTGCATCGAGGGCGAAGGTCTTGCCGCCATTGGAGGTGCCGGAGACAACGTAAGCGCGGTAGCCCAGGTTCATCTCGGCGGCGGTGTCGAAGTCGGTCGCCCGGTCCCAGATACCGTTGATCGTATCCACGACCTTGTAAATGCCGTTCTGGCTGGTCACCGCCTGGTCCTTGACCAGCACGCGATCGCCTTCGGCCAGCGTCACACCGTCCACGGTGGCCGGCGCGCCGGTGTAGCGACCGGTGCCGCCCATGCCGCCGGACGCATTGAAGGTGGCGCTGAACGCGGTCGTGGTTGCGGCCCGCACCTGCGGTGCGTGTTGGGCCGGATGCGCCGAGTTGTTGGAGAACTTGATCTCGTATGAGATCGGGTCGCCAGCATCCAGCGGCACGGTGGTGATGGTCTTGCTCAGGTTGTTGATCTGCGGTTCGACGATCACCACCGCTTGGAAGTCGTTGGCAGTAGAAGTGGAGCCGACCTGGGTGTTGGTGGTGCTGGAGTTGATGTGCGTCCGGAAGGTGTTAGAGAGGCCCACGCCAGCCTGCTGAGCGCTGCCGTTGGTTGCCGTGCCATCGCGGTCGTTGGTCACAAGAGCGTTGAACTCAATGACGACGTACTCGGCGTCGGTGTCGTTGTCGCTGTTGACCAAGGTGCCCAGCCGGAACCAGACGTCGGTGCCATCGCTGTAGGTGTCGGTGTCAGCCGTGCGGCTGTTGGAGACGTTGGCGTCGAAGCCGGTCCCCTCGCCGATGACCAGCCCGTTGGCCCCGCCCACCGCAAGGCTGAAGGAGGAGACGTCGTCGCCGCTGCCCGTGAGGTTGAGCCCAGGCCCGGTCAGGGCCGGGACGGCGGCCCCGCCGCTGCCTGCGCCAGACGACGCGATGCCGTCGCCGTTGGCCACGAAGGCCACGCGCACGGTGCCGTCGTTGATAAAGCGCATGCCGGGCGGGAGAAGCTCAGAAATGGCGAAATCGGGCAGTGTGCCCTCCGGAATTTGAGCGGTCAGCCGATACCTCACGATCTCGCCCGGGGCGGCCAGCGTGCGCATGGCATAGAGACGGTCGATGTCCATGCGCATGGCGGAGGTATTGTTGTCACCGCGCAGTTCCAGTTTCGCGATCTGGGCCAGATCAAGGCCAGGGATTGAGCCGGCGCTCACGACGGCGGTTGGCGATAGCAAACTGGCCGAGACCAATTGTGAGAATCCCGGCCGACCTTCCGCGGGCGAAGCTGCAAGGGCCAGCCGAAACACGGTGCCATCCGCATCGGTCAATTGAATCCAGAGCGGCGTCGCGCCATTGCCGGTATTGGCGCGCACCATGGCGCCGATGGTTAAGTATCCCCGCAAGTCCAGGTAGTTGGGTGCGCTGTAGGTGAAGAAGCCGCCGCCGCGTTCCGTAGCGGTGCCGCCGATGCGGATAAACTGCGGGAAGAGCGTGGTGTTGCCAGCGGTTTGCCATGTGTTAACCCCGCCGGTGAAATCGCTTCCCGGCGTCCAGCCGTCGAAACCGGTATTGGTAAAATCAACCAATACCCGGGTCTGCGCCGTGTCGGATTCGGACGTTGCAACGATCTCCTTGTAAAGCACCGGTACCGCAGCGTTGAGAACGCCCGTGCTCGTCGAGTTCTGGGCCGCGTAGTTGTCCAGAACATCCGTGTCCGAACCGACCCCGCCCGCTCCCGTGCGTTCGGTGCTGCTGGTGTTGTAAGCCGATCGCGGCGAGGTGAAGTCGCCGTCCATGCTCGACCACGTAACAGTGGCCTGGTTGTTGATGATTTCCCCAGTGATGACTGAGGCGTCGATGGTAGCGCGCACGACGACGGTGATGCTCCCGGTCGGATCGAGATCGATGTTTACTCCCGAGGCGAATCCGAGGTTCTGACCGGCGAAAGCAAAGTCAGCGGTCGTAACGGAACGGACAGTGCCGTTCACAGTGGTTCCGCTGGAGGTGGCAGAATAAACCGTCAAGCTGGTAAGCTTGGTGGAAAACGCATCACTCAAGCCGAGGTCAAATGCGGCTGGCCCACCGGTGTGCGTGATAACAACTTGGTAGTACACGATGTTGCCGGCATCCTGACCGAACAGCGTGTCAGCAAACGTGCCGGGCGAACCGCTGACGTCCTGCGCGATCTGTTTTGCGAGCGTCAAGGTGGGCTCGACAATGGTGATCAACTGGGCCGGGCTGCTGTCGAGCGCCGGGCCGCTCGAATAGGTGAATTGTGCGGTGTTGTCGAGCGTAACGCCGTCCTGGTTTCCGGGCGGAGACGGGAGCGTGTTTTGATTCAACACGATGGCTTGAAACACGAGGATGACGGTGTCACTGCCGGAATTGCCAGTATTGTTGTTTTGGATGTCGCCGAGGGTAAATCGGACCTGCCGAGCGACACCGGGGTCGAGGATAGACACCGTCGGCGGCGTGTTAGCGACGGTAACACCACTGGACGGCGTCATGCTAACCAGTTGCACGAACGCCATGCCCTGATGCAGGGTGTCGTCGATCACGGCATTGGGCGTCAATCCTTCGGGCACAGTCACCGTCAATGTGTAGGTCACCATCTCGCCGACGACAGCCTGGAATTGACCATTGCCTGTTCCGCTGATCTCCGTGCCCGTCACGGTCTTGAGAAAAACGGGCGGTGGCGTGCGGACATTTGCGTCGTCGGTCAAACCGCCCGGAATGTGGTTGGGACCGCCTTCGGCCCCCGCGTACTTGGTCAGAGTGGCCGTGTTGACGATAGTCGAGTTGGCGGGGACATTTGCTACCAGCGTGAGATCATACGAGACAATCACCGCATTCGACCCGTCCGTGGTGGGATCGCCGTTGTTGTTGCGGCCACGGTTGAGGCCGCCGATGCCCGGATCGGTGCCCGCATAGTTATCCACCAGTTCCACCGTGAAGGTCTTCGTGACGTTGTCCCAGCTCAACAGATAGTCCGTGCCCAGCGTGAGAACCGAGCCGCCGCCGCGCTGAACGATGAGGTTGACGCCGGCGGCAAACGCAGAAGCATCAGCAAAATCGCGGAGGTACGCCGCTGGTATCGTGTCCGTCATAGTTACGTCGTAAGCGTCCGAACGACCAGAATTGAACAAGACGACGCCATAGCGCACGCGGTCGTTGGCATCCGGGAGAGGTGGGCTGGTGAGATCGGCGGCGGCTACAGCATCGGACTGTGTTTGGGTCGTAAGGGTCTGTCCGCTGGCCAGGGCTGTGGTGGCACCTGGTGGCGCGAACTCGACTCCGCCCAACGTACGACCGCCTTCTCGGTCGCTGGCGATCACGCCTTTGTAGATGTTGACGACGGGCTCGAAGAGGTAGAAAGGTGTAATCACGTCGGTGTAGTTGATGCCATTGTCCGTATCCCTCTCCCTGGACCTGGCCTGGTTCATCAACAAGAGATTATCGGCGAACGGCTCGTTATTGACCGCGAGCGTGAACAGAATGTCCGCCTTACGCGGCGTGTTGTTGGGGTCATCGTAAGTGCCGAAGTCCCAGTAGATGGTGTTGTTCCCGCTGCTGGTGTTAATCGTGACAGTCGGATCGGCGAAGGCAGGGTTGAGGTCTCCTCCCAAATGCAGCGTGTCAGTCGGTCCGTATTTCCATTGGCCTGCAGCCGGCACCGGGTTGGAGCTGGTATCTTTGCTCCAAGCCGGCCCAGGACTACCATCGGCATCCGGATCGCCCACATCAAAGATGGGCAATGGGACAAAATCCGACAGCGTGAATATCTCAACATCGCCGGTGCGCAACGGCATCTCGAGTCTGAACGTGACGGTGTCGCCAGGCCGGACAACGACTGGGCTTGGCAGCGTGGTGTCGCCGTTGATGGCGTAGATGCTCTTGGCCAGCGCGGTCTCTGGCATGGAGAGTCCGGCGCCCGTGTCGTCGGTCTCAGACGTTCCAATCGGCGAGAGGTCAGCCGGATCAAGCAGCTCTCCATAAATCACCGCCGAATCGCTCACACCATCGCGCGGGTTGAGACTGTCATTGCCGCTGGGATAGTCATCAGAGTACTTGTCTTGCACGACCGTCCGGAATGTGACCGTGCCGACCGTGCCGCCCCACGGAAGCGGCGGATTGTTCTGAAGGTTGTTGTCCGGCTCAAGTCCCGTGGTGTCGCTATGAATCCCGCCGCCGACCAGGTTGGCATTGACGCCGCGGGTGACCAACTCGTCCGAGATGCGGAACTGAATGGCGGTGGTGCCGTCGTTGGGTGGTGACGAATCGGGCGTGTAGTTGGGGGTGACCGTGTAGTTGGCGCTATTCATGCCCGCTACGCCGAGCGTCGTGCCATGCTCGGTCACGGTCATGGTAGGCGTGAACGTGGTGTCCCATCGCTGTCCGTCTGAGATGATGTCGTCGATCCGGACGGCTTGGAAGGCGAAGTAATCCGAGACCTGAAAAGCCAGCGTGTATTCGAGTGTGTCGCCGGGGCTCATGCCAGAGGGTGGAACATCGTTCACAATCGCAACGCTCTTTTGGATGGCGATGGACTGCGCTTCGAGTCGATGTTCGCAATCTTCGTCGGGCGTGACGGTTTGGTCGGGCCAGGTGCCCGATACCAGCGCCTCTGCCGCGACGCGGGTTTGGGAGTCGCGAGTGTCAATCGGTGTCCAATCGCCGTAAGTGTAGGCCTGGTTGCAGAGGAATCTATCGTCACCGCTCGTAGGATCGAGCACCGGATCACCGTTGCTGTCAACGCGCGGCACAAAAAACTCGTATTCAAGCACCACGTCTGATGCGGACGCAGTGCCGACGACCGTTCCGAAGTTGTAGTCCAGCGTTCCGCCGGGCACGGACGTTGAAGGCACACTCACAGGTGAGATGCTACCTGAGCCCGAAGCCCGGGTGGCCGTGATAACCTGGGTGAACTGCTCCGTGTTGGGCACCAAATCGACCACGTGCAAGTCGGCAATGGTCTGGCCGTCCGCAACGTCCACCGTCAAACGATACCGGCGCAGGAAATTCGGTCCGGTCGCCGTCTCGTCTTCAGGACCAACGTAGGTCTTGGTAAGGCGGATGAGCGTGGGTTGCGGATACGGATCGCTGTCGGCTTGTGCACCAAAAATGGCGGGATCGGTCGTGGGGTTGTCCAACGGGTCTTTGCCGAACATGAATCCGCCTCGCACCGATATGGGCAGTGGGGTGCCAACATCAGCCAGGTTGCTCACCTGCGCGGTGAGCTGGAGAGCGGCCAGCGGTTGTTCAGGCGTAAAGCTACCAAGCGGGATTTGAACCACCAGGAACTTGTCGCCGTTCTGGAAACGGCCTGGCGGAGCGAAGTCCGTCGTCTTCACATACACCGGGTTACCCGAACTGTCTTTGGCGAGCGGGTGTGCAACACCCAGACCGCCGTTGGCCGTGTCATCAAAGGTGAACTCGTACACGTAAGACGCGGGGAGTGCGCTGCCCAGGAATTGAACACTCGTCAAGATGCTGAGCCCATCGTAAGGCAAGGACAGCACACCATCTGGCCCGGTGGCGTCATACGCAATATCGACAAACGGCCCGTAGCCGGTGGTGTCTGTCGATGTGTTATCCAAGGTGACGGTGAAGCCGAAACTGCCGCCCAACAACACCGTGGCGGGCGCTTGGAGCGCAACGACCGGCACCGGCTCACCTGCTCGAGCCAGGCCGCTACAAATCAACGCTACTCCTGTCCACGCGACAAGGCGCGCAGCCAGGCCGCTGAAAACCTGTGATGAGGTCATGCGATCAACAGCTAATGACGGCAAGGTTGATGACGAACGCCCGCGTACGTTTGATCCAGCGGCGCCAACCTTACGCTGCACGGCATTGTTCGTGCCGGAACCCGTTACTAAATCCATTCGCTAGTCTAAATAAGTGGTAAATCAGTTGTCAAGAATGTCAAAAAACTAAACGCTACTTGGCGCACGTCAATAGCGCTTCCAGTGCGAGTTTGGGCAAGCAAGCACGGCTCGTCCGCATGGAGTTCATGCGCCTTTCCTACGCACCTCGGCGCAGCCGCAATGACGGTTACCTGCCTGGCAACACCCTTGGCTCGAGCACCACCCGGACCTTAAGTCACGCCGGGCTCGGAAATACGCCCCGCGACTCCGTCGAAAGGAATAGCGTGCTGACCCCAATGGTTTCTTACGCGCTGCCGCGGATGCAGTGGACGTTGGCGGGCGCGAAGCGCTTGGAGTGCGGCAGCTTCCTGCCGCTTTCTTTTTATGCTCGAACAACGTGTCTGTCCCAATATCGCGTCATCCGCAAAACCCTTTTCGCGTATTCCGCGTTTTTCGTGGTTACAACCAACCAAACCATCGGTCGCTCCTTCCCAAATCCGCGCGGTTCCATGACACTATTCCGCCCAGCCCGCAAATCTCACCGACTGACCAGACCACGCCACCCAAAGATTCATTCCGATGGGAGCTCCGGTCGAGTGGGCTTGGGTGGCGATTGTCCCAACCGCGAAATACACCAAACACACGAAAACGCTGCTGGGATAGGCCGGGCTTTCAGCCCTTGAATTCAGGAAAAGGATGTCGAGATGGCCCTTGTCGTGGGGCTTCGCCCCACGTTGGTATAAGCCGCGCCGTTGGCGCTTCGATGACCGACCAATACAACCACGTTGTCCATGGCAGCGTACTTCATTCTTTCAGCCATGAACGCCCCTGACTGTGTTCCAGTCCGTTGGTGTTCGTGGACCAATAACTCGAGGGCCGAAGGCCCGGCCCATACCAGCCTGGGCCAGCGGCCCAGGTGCTAGGCGCCAGATCAGTATCAATAAGGGCTGAAAGCCCGCATCATGCACGTTTCCAGACG
>JAAYVR010000243.1 GCA_012517065.1 Verrucomicrobiota bacterium
ATGGCGCAGGGCCTTCGGCCCTCCAGTTACTGGTCCACGAACACCTACGGTCTGAAACACAGTCAAGGGCGTTTATGGCTGGAGTAATCAGCTGCGCTGCCATCCACAACGCGATTGTCTTGGTCGGTCATCGAAGCGCCAACGGCGCGGCTCATACCAGCGTGGGGCGAAGCCCCACGACAAGGGCCATCGCGACATCACCTTCCACAATCCAAGGGCTGAAAGCCCGGACTATCCCAGCAAGGTTTTCGTGTGTTTCGTGTGTTTCGTGGTTGGCACTATGCCCATCCAAGCCCACTCGCCCTGATTTCTCATCGGAATGAATTTTTGGGTTTCGCGGTCTGGTAATGCCAATATGGGGACAGACACGTTGTTTGTGCATGAAAACAAAGCGGCAGCAAGCTGCCGCACTCCAAACGCTTCGCGCCTACCAACGCCCACTGCATCCGCGGCTGTTCGAGTCCCGCCTTTAGGCGCAAGAGCCGAGGCACTGCCTGTCAGGCGACTTTGGTTCCGGGTACGCCGGGCTGCGAAATGTGGGAGCTAGATTTCTTTCCAAACGCCCGGAACCGGCGCCGGGTAGCGGCCCTGCGCGTCGGCCTTGACGGGCGCAGGACTGTTTTCGTTCAAGCTGTCCACGTCAGGGCAGAACTTGAAATCTGAAGCCATTGCTTCTTCCCAGGTGATAATCCTGCCCATGTGCACCGCTGCCCTGCCCATGATCGCAGCAAGATTCGAGTACGCGGCCCGTCGTGTTTCGTTGTAGGGCTTGTTTTTGCGAATGGCGTCGATTAGGTCGTTCCACTCAGCCTGCCATGGGTCAACCTGTTCTTTTTCAGGCCGCCATGCGACATTTTGCTGTGTGATGCGTTGGTCTTTGTACATTTGTACCGTTGGGGCGTGGATATCACCGGAGAACTGGGCGGCACATTTTGTTCCATGCAAGAAGGTGGCAAAATCATTGTAACACTTGGGTATGTACCGTCCAGTAACCAGCGCCTTTGTCCCGTCCGCAAAGGTGTATTCGATCGAATAGGTATCGAAGTTTTGACTGCAATCTGTGCTGTCCGGGCCGCGTCCGCCGACGCCGTGAGCGGTCACCGGCCACCCGTCCTTGATCCAGCAACATTCGTCGATCTGGTGGATCATCAGTTCAATGAAAATGCCTGACGACGCCCAGAAGAACTCGTATGGGATTCTGATCTGCGCGAGCAATTCGCTTCCCTGATACTTTAACGGCCCCATCCGATAACCTGAGTCCATCCTGTATGCGCGAATCAACTGAATGTCGCCCATGGCGCCGTCCCGTATTTTCTCGATCAACGCCCGCCGCGCCGAAGAATGACGGCACATCAACCCGCAGCCGACCTTGAGGCCTTTCTGATCCGCGATTTCGCCCGCGCGAATTATCCGTTTCACGCCGCCCGGGTCAGGGGCGAACGTTTTTTCCATGAACACATTGACGCCCTTTTCCACTGCGTAGTCGAAATGCGTTGCACGAAAAGCCGCATGCGTTGTCAACAAGGCAACGTCGCCGGGGCGCAGACAATCTATTGCTTTCTTGTAGGCATCGAAGCCAACGAATTGGCGCTCGGACGGTACATCGACGCGCTGGCCGTATTTCTCGCGCAAACTCCGAAGGGAATTATCCAGCCGATCGCGGAATATATCCGCCATCGCAATCAATTTGATCGGCCCGCCTGGCGCATCCAAAGCGTTTGCCGCTGCGCCTGTTCCACGGCCGCCACAGCCTATCAGCGCCAGCCTGATCGTGTTATCTTCCGCGGCGTGCACGTTCGGGAGTGATACTCCTGCCAGCGCAGACCCGGCAAGTGTCAGCCCGGCTTGCGCCAAAAACTCGCGACGGCTGTTTGCCCTCGCACCGGTGTTTTGTTGACCGATCGAATTGTTATTGGGATTCATGACTGTGCTCCAGATGCAGATTTGTTTTCACTCGGACGTCCCCAGAGTATCTGAAGCCTGAGCCAGATGGCAATCATCCTTCGCACTAGCCTTCGGAACCAAAGCTGATCCCATGGCAAACTGCCCCGCGGACCAGAACTGTGTTGCAGATGTTCAATGCGGCGAGATTCCCGGGTTAGGGTTGAGGTTTCGACTCGTAGAGTTTGGCGACGGCTTCAGCCGTTGCCCGCACACGGTCGGCCAATGCTTGCGGTCGAATCACCATTGCATGTGCGCCCCATCTCAACACCCAGGCTTCGATCTCTTCGATGTTGTTAAGGCGAAACCGCATTCGCAATCCGCCGTTTGGAAACTCGATCACTTCCTGGCTCGGATGCCATCTGCGGCCGCGCAACAAATCCGCGGCCCAACGGTCAAACTCGATCACCACTTCGAAGTCTGCCTCGCCCTTGAAAACGCCGAAACTCCCACGCAGGTACTCGTCGGCATTGAACGCATTGGAGCGCCGGAACCGGAGCTTGGTCAGAGCTGCCCGATGCATCCGGCTCAGGGCAAACGTGCGCATTGCCTTCCGCTTCCGATCAAACCCGAACAAGTACCATCGGTTCTCCACACACGCCACGTGATACGGTTCCACGAGGCGCTTCTTCGATTGCCCTGCACCGAGATTGCGGTAACTGAACTCGAGAACGCGTTTCTCTCGAATCGCCCGATGCAAGCACTGGAACAGTTCGAGATCGGTGGTCTCGGGTCCCAACGGGCGGAACGACAGCGCTTGCTCGAGATTGTGAAATGTGTACTCGGAGTCAGGGCTCAGTTGAGCGGTAAGTTTTCGGAAGGCGGTCTCGAGCGGTTGTTCGAATGGCGTGCCGCGGTAATTGGCAATGGCTTTGTGGGCAACCAAGAGCGCAAAAAGCTCCGACTCGGTAATTCGCACCCCCGGGAACTGGCGAACTTCTTTCGAGTAGTAGTAACCGTACCTGCGGCTGTCGTACTCGATGGGGAGATCAAGCCGACATCGCATGAAATCGATGTCGCGTTTGATGGTCCGACTTGAAACCTCGAGAACCCTGGCGAGTTGATTGCAGTTTGGATACCGCCCGGATTGTATCCGTTGATGAATCTGCATCATCCGTTCCAGCGGCGGCCGCGAGTAAAGCTGCTCAACGACTTTCGGCATGGCTTCCCACCAATGAACCCAACACGGCTATTTCGGCCTGAAAACCGTCCATTGTCAAACCCACTGGCGCCGAAATCGCACCGGAATGAAGGAACGGGCGAATCCGAGGCGGTGGCCGGTGAGATTCCCGGGTTAGGCGGAACAGTTCCATGAACCTGAGCATGCGCACTGTTCGGTGAACTGCCTGTGTTCCGCGTAAACGCGGAACTCGAACGGCGATGGGTTGTCCTGCGCATTAGGCGATGCCACGCCCGCGGGCTGGCAGAGTCCCGCCTTTAGGCGGCCTTGAAACGAGCATTCATCGAGCAGTATCACCTCTGAACGTTGCACGTTGCGCGTTGTACGTTGAACGTTCTCAAGAAGACGACC
>JAAYVR010000244.1 GCA_012517065.1 Verrucomicrobiota bacterium
CACAGTTGATCCAGCAGATGCTCCTTGCCGACGATTCTGGACATGCAGTGATAGACGACAGTTTTACCCTGAAGTTTAATTCTGGGCAGTCTCATTACAACCTCCTTGATTTGTCTTGTTGTTCTCCTTGCAACAGAGCGACAGGCACGCAGCCGTGCCTCCCATTGGCCGACTGGTTGGGCAGGTCCGGGTCGGAACCGCGGGCGCCCAAATATCGTGTCTGTCCCTCTATTTGGGGGTAAAATTGCACAACACACTCCGGGAGTCAAACGAGGCGGGGTGTTAGCGAGGCGCCGCTTCAGGCCGACAAGCCATGTGGTTTCATGATGCGCGATGACTAATCGCGGGTATCTGTGCCTTGCCCGCCTAGCCAAAATGCAGCCGTTCTGCAGCCACTTCCGCTTTGGCAAAATGCCAAGTCAATAGAACCAGTTGATTACACGCAACCAGCCACACACCCAAATCCGGAATCCGCCAAAGCCGATTGACAAGCTGGCCGCTGCACTGAGACACAAGTGAAGGCATGGCTGAATCCAAGGGTGGGCCGGTGGAATTCTCGGCTTAGGGCGCGCTTGGGGTGCGGCGCCCTACCTTTCATGGGACTCTGCGTCAGGCAGAGCGCGCAGTCGTGCCAGAGCAACCCGCGCAGCTTCCGATTCAGCCTCTTTCTTGCTTGAGCCCACGCCGCGGCCCAGTTCAGCCCCGTGGTGATAGACAGCGCACTCGAACAGTCTGGCGTGGTCGGGCCCGGTGACCTTTTCGATCCTGTATTCGGGAGGTATGTGTGATTCCTGCTGGAGCAGTTCCTGCAGTTCGCCTTTTGGGTTGTCGTGTTCTGTGATTGAATTAATGGCTTCAATGGCGGCGCCCATGTGACGAAGGACAAAATCACGGGCGGCTTCCCACCCGCCGTCGAGGTAAACAGCGCCCAGCACAGACTCGAACGCGTCAGCCAGAATTGAAGGCCGTTCTCGTCCTCCGAGGGATTCTTCGCCACGCCCAAGGATAAGGTGTTTCCCGAGGCCCATTGTGCGTGCGATGTGAGCGAGAAACCTGCGGTTTGCCAGTTTGCTTCGTGCCCGAGTTAAGCCACCCTCGCCGAGAGTTGGATGCCTTTCGTATAGTTCACGTGTCAGGATCAACTGCAGCACGGCGTCGCCGAGGAACTCGAGTCTTTGATTATGCTGGGTGTGTTCTGCGCTTGCCGAACATGCGCTTGGGTGCGTTAGGGCCAAGCGCAACAGCTCAATGTCCCGAAACTCATACCCAAGCAATTCATGAATTGACGTTTCGGGCATTCTGAGTCTCCTCGTTTTCAACCTCCGGAGAATAAGTTTGATCGCTCGCAAAGGCATCGGGAGCCGACTCTTCGACCTCGAGATTTCTGTGGTCAGGCGAGTTGGCAGCAGCGGCGTCGGATGCGTTGGTAGTGGGTTCGGACTGAGCCTGACCACTTTCCGGCCTTGCCTGTTCGGTGTTCTGGTCTGAAGGCCCGTGTTCCAACAATTTTGCGACCTCCTGCTGCACCTCGTCGAGCTGGTCCAGTTTTAGTCCGGGGTCAACAATTGTAAACACCTCGCCGGTTTGGGCGTGCTCGTACATGATGACCCGACGGCCATTTTCAACGGCCTGGCTCCGCGCCTTGAGAACGCGTCGGCGCTCGAGCATAACTGCCAGTATGAAACACGGAGCAATGTACCTCGCCTGGTTCAAATCCAGAAGCTTGCGCAGAAGGCCTTCAGCAGTTTCGCGTTGGATCGGCTCGGCGGAAGGTGGAGGTGGGGGACTGTACGTGCTCAGCCAATGCGAAACAAAGCCTTTTCGCTGAGTGCTGCCTTGTGAGTACTGGGCAGTCCAGCAAGCCTCACAGACGTCAAGGCGATTGTATGCCTCCCGCTCCTCGAAGAGCAGAGTGTGCATTTGTTCTTTGCTCTTGAACGGCCTGCCGCAGTTTTGGCACTCGTGCGATCTTGCCTTGATACTCCAGTCTATCATGTATTGGACAGAAAATGAGTATCGTCAAAGCCGCGTGCCGTGCAACAACGGAATTTGGTCTGACATTGCAAGACCAAAGCTGGAACGCTTGTCCATGTCTCGCGACAGGAAGACGGCTGTGGTTGTGCTTCGCTCTTCAAAGGCGATTCGGTTTGGGCCATTGGGTCGGCCTGGGCGAATAAGAATTGGCAGTGGTGATCTAATCTGTTGAAGTCGCAAGTGTTCGAAGCATGCTAGCTTTGGTTTTTGCAGGCAGTTCTTGAAGCAATGGCACGGGAAATGGACAACACTCTTGAGGCACGCAAAGCGCAGCGGTTGTTGTGGGCGGTGGTGGTGGGTTTTGTTCTGCTGAATGCGGTTATTGTGTACCTTGCGTTGCGTCCTGGAGGGGAGTCCGGCGAGGGGAACCGCGAACTGCCCGCTTCCACGAATGCTCTGGAGTCGCCCGGGACAAACCGTCCTTGACTCCTATCGGACTGTCATCTGCGATCGTGGGTGTTCAAGCCGCGAAACACGACAAGCTCTGGAAACACGGCAGTTCCACGCCTCAGATTCTGGTTCTATGTGCTCTGCGCAGCGGAGCTGGCCCGCTCGGGAATCAAAATCTGAACATCCGATTCGAGCTTTGAGCTGGCAGTGCTGACCGCGGATCAGCACGGCGCCACGTCGTGCTGAGTTTACGCCGGCTGCGGGCTTGCGGCCGTGCGGGTCGGGGTTCCGGTCGCTTCGGAATCAGAAGACGGCGCCCGGAACGGTTCAAGCTCTTCGCCTTGCCTGACCAATCGCGCGCTGTTGAAGACAACGATCAGCGAGCCGACGTTGTGCATGATGGCGGCGATTATGGGGCTGATGTAGCCGAACGAGGCCAGGGTAAGCCCACCGATGATGAAGAACACGCCGAACAAGAAGTTCTGGTTTATGACATTTCGGGTCATGCGGGAAAGCTTCACAAGGAATGGCAAACGGCGCAGGTCGTTGTTCATCAGCGCTATGGTTGCGCTGTGGATTGCCACTTCGCTTCCTGCGGCGCCCATTGCGATGCCCATGTCGCCCGCTGCCAATGCGGGGGCGTCGTTGACACCGTCTCCCACGACCGCGACGCGGTAACCTTTCGACCGCATTTGGCGGACGAAATCGACCTTGTTCTGTGGGAGGCACTCGGCCATGACTTCTTCGCATCCGATCTCGCGTGCAACGCGTGCCGCAACAGCCTGTCGATCGCCTGAAACCATCGAAATGCGGCGCACACCTGCGTCCAGCAGCCCTTGCAACGATTCTTTGGCTTCGCGGCGTGTTTCGTCGCGCAAGCCGATCCAGCCGATAAACTGGCCGTCGCGGGCGACGAACACGAGGCTGACGCCTTCTGCCTCGTCGAGATCGACAAACTTCATCACGTCATCGGCCAGTCCGTTGTCTTTCAACCATTGGGCACGCCCGATGACGACGCGCGATCCGTTGACGTCGGCGACGATGCCGCGGCCGGCGGTTTCTTTGAAATTCTTTGGATCGGCGAGCGGCACTCCCACCTCGGCGGCAAGGTCTGCCATTGCCTTTGCGGCGGGGTGGTTGCTGTATTTCTCGGCTGAAGCGGCTATACGCAACAGTTCCGCAGGCTTGATGTTTGGCTGTGGGGCGAGGCGGCTGACTGCAAGGCGGCCGGTGGTCAGCGTACCGGTTTTGTCGAATATGAAAGCGTTGATTCGAGCAGCCAATTCGAGATCTGCAACGTTCTTGATCAGTATTCCAAGGCGTGCTGCGGCGGAGAGGGCTGCGACCATGGCTGAAGGCGAGGCGAGGATGAACGCGCACGGGCAGGAAACGACCAGCACAGATATGACACGTTTGAGGTCGTGGGTGAACGCCCAGACAAGGGCGCCGATGACCAGCACAAGGGGTGTGTAATAGACCATGTACTGGTCAACGATGCGCATGAGTGGGAACTTTGTTTTTTCAGCGGCGAGGATCAGATCGCGCACTCTGCCAAGGGTTGTGTCTTCGCCGGCGCGTGTCACGCGCACCTCCAACACACCGGTAAGGTTCTGTGTGCCTGCAAAGACCTGGTCGCCCGGTTTTTTGTCCACGGGCAGTGATTCACCTGTTATTGTTGCCTGGTTAAAGGAGCCTTCGCCGGTCACAATCACACCGTCGGCGGCGACGTTGTCTCCGGGGCGAATACGGATTACATCGCCCACTTGAAGGTCTTTGGCGGCGACCTCTTCTTCGCGGCCATGGGGGAGGATACGTCGTGCTTTGGTTGGGGTGAGTTTGATGAGTGATTCAATCGAGGCGCGTGCGCCTGCGGCGGTGCGTGTTTCTATGATTTCTCCCATCAACATGAAGAAAGCCACTATGCCGGCGGTTTGGTAACCTGCGGCCTCGCCTGTTGCGGCGAACCCGCCTTCGGCGAAAGCTGCAAGGACAGCGATGCTGACCAACTCATTGATGCTCAGCACGCCGCGCCGCAAATCCTGGATTGAAGTCCAGATTATGGGGGCGCCCAATATGAGTGCGCCGATCATTGCGCTTGCGCTGGCCGCCATGCGCCCGCCGGGAAAAAGCCAGTCAACGAGGTAGGAATTGATTATGAACACCAACCCGATCAGCGTTTGTGAGAGCTTGACGGGAATGTGTTCGTGGTTGTGGTCATGCCCGGCATGAACCTCGTGATCGTGTTCGTGTTTCTCGGTGTGGAATCGGCGACTGAGAAGTGAGGTGACCTGCATGGGAAAACTTGTGTGTTAGTCTGTGGGTTCCTTCGTCATCTCTGTTCACCTTGACGTTTTCGATTCGAGCTTTTCAGGTTCGCGCGTCACTTGGAGGCGCAACTCGTCGAACTGTTCCGGGAGTGTGAACTTGACGTTTGCGTTTGTTAGCACTCGCTCCATTGCGGCGGCAAGAAGTCGTTGCTTGTACAAGTCGCGGTTTTCCCTGTACATGGGCAATTGATCGAGGAACGCTCGCTCGTCTGCGACAACCTGGGAAACCAGCCAGTTGCTGCTGACCAGTCCGCTGTTGATGATGGCTTTAGCTTGGCCGACGGCGGTGCGAACTGTTTCGTCGCGGTAACTTCGGGCCTTGCTCAACTCGGTTCCGCGCCGTTCCTCGGCATTGTTGACTTCGACGTAGGACGCGAACAAATCGGCGGGCGGCATGACCTCGACATCGCCGGTTTCGATCACTATTCCAAGGTCAAGTTTTTCCACGAGTTCATTCACGCGTTCCATTACGGCATCACGGAACCCGGGCCGGTCCTTGTACACCGCGGCGTCGGCGGTGAACCTTGCCGAGGCGTAGAAAATGGCTTCGTTGAGGACATTGGTGAGAAGTGCCGGCACATCTGCAAAGTCGAGATGGTATCGGAGCGGTTTGTTGACTCGGTATTTGAGGGTGGCTCTGACGTGGACGATGCCGCCGTCGCCGGTCAGGGTGTATCCCTCGGATTCGGGGCGCAAGAAACCGTATGCAGTTGGCATTGCGTTTGTGGCGTCCATTTCAGGCGTGATGGCGTACCAACCTGTTGACGAGGTAACCGTCTGGCTTTGGCCGGTCCGAATTCGGACTTTTTCGTCGATTGGGTAGGGCCATGCCCAGTGCCAACCAGGTTGGAATAACATGCCTTCGCCGACGCCGACCGGTTTGCCCAGTCGTAACAGTATGACCTGTTCATTGGGTTGGACAACAAACACCCCGGAGCACAAAAACAGCAGCACCAGCCCGATCATTATCAATCGAATGATTCGGAAGCTGCTGCGCAACGCCTCCGACAACGCCTGTGCACTGGCGTCTTCGAACGTTGTCGGCGCAAGACCTTCCTCATCGGCCGGTTTGGGCCGTTTGGGCAATCTGTCGAGATTCAGCGGATCGCTCATGGTTATTCTCCCTGGCGTTTGCCGGTGCCGACTTCCTGTTTGCTATTGAGAACGTCAAACGGTGTTGTGCGGGTGTCCAGGATCAATGTTGCCCGGTCTTTGAGGGCTTGTTCGAGCGCATTGAGCTTCAGAAGAAAAACGGCAAACTCCGGGTCCTGTTCGAAAGTCTTGAAGTACTTCGCGGCTTCGGCATCGGCCTGGCCACGAATGATCCGTGCTTGTTTCTCTGCCTCGGCGAGAATGCGCTCTTTCTCGAGGTCGGCTTCGGATCGGATACGAATTGCTTCGCCTGCAGCCTCGCCCTGGTACTGTTTTACGAGCAGGTCTTTTTCGGCTTTCATTCTTTCGAACACCTTTTCGGTTACGCCCTGGGGCAAACCGAGTTGTTTTATGCCGAGGGCGACAACCTCGACGCCGTAACTTTCGGTTGCGGCCGGTTTGATGCTGTTCAGCATCTCCTGCTCCATCTGGGAGAACTTCAGGTCCTGCGGATTGGGGGAGATGAGGTCGCTGAGTGGATGCTGGCCTATGACGCTGTTTTTGGCTGCACGAAGCAGGACCTCGAGTCCTTCTTCAGCGCGTTTCATGTCGCCATTGAATCGTTCGAGGAAGATCTTTGGGTCCTTGATCTTCCAGCCGAGAAACACATCCACAAGGATTGTCTTGCTGTCGCGTGTGGTTGTCTGCTCGTAATGCTTTTCGAAGTTGTGGATTCGGTTGTCGAACCGGTGGAGGTTTTGGATTGGCCAGGGCCAACGGAATTTCAATCCGGGTTCGGCTATGGCTCTTGTGTAACGCCCGAAGGTGGTGACAACCACAACTTCGGTTTGGCGCACCTGGAAACAGAAGAGCATCGCCAGAAAAATGACAAGGACCAGCAAACCGGTCGCAAGCGTGACTGGATTGTAATTTCTCATTTTCATACACACACAAACTCACTCATTTCTGCCCGGATGCGGGCAACATCACATCCAACAAATCCTTTCTCAGCTTTTCCTCGAGGTTGAGGATGGCAACTCCGTGAGTATTCGTAACAGACAAGACATACGTGCGCGCCGAGGCCATGGCACGTCCGAGGGTGTCCAACTGTGAACGCAGGGTGTACACCTCTGGTGACGCCTTGTAAGCGGCCAATTGATTTGTGAAACGCCCTGCGGTGCCTTCGGCTGCAGCAACAGACGAGGACCGGTACGCCTCGGCTTCATTTGTTTTCTTTGCTGCGAGCCCACGAGCAACGAGCACGTTGGTGGCTGCGTAAGCCTTGGCGATCAAATTCGTTGCGTCCTTTTCAAGGAGCGCAGCTACGACCCGTTCAAAATCGGGGGCAGCCTTGACCGGGGGATGAATCCCGTGCAACCCGACAAAAAGGACTTCGACACCCAGGCCCATCGCATCCGCCTTTTCTTGTATCCGCCGCTGAAGTTCTTGTCCGGCTTTGCGCCTGCCGGTGGTCATCAACTCGTCAAGATCGACGCTTACCAGGTAGCGTGTGACCTCGGCATTGGCGATTCGTTGAAGCAATTCCGATGCATTTGCATGCCCGTAGGCGAAAGCGCGCAGGTCCTTAACCTTGTACTGGACCGGGACGTTGACGGCCAACAGATTCACTGGCACTGCCTGCTCGCCTCCGGTTAGGTTTGTACTGCCTTCTTTGCTGGCAACCAGCATGTTGAATTCCTCTTTGGCGTGGGATTTCGTCCACAGTAGCGTCCGTTCTTTCTCGGCAGCCTCGTCGTGGACGAGTCCGACAGTGAAGGTCTGTATTCGATCCGTCTGATAGCGGTAAACTCGGTCAATCGGCCATGGCCACTTGAAATGCGGCCCCGGATTGAGAATCTCGCGCCCGGCCACCGGCTGTCCAAACCTTTCAAGCAGCACCTGTTCGCCGGGCTCAACGAATACGAAACAGCTCGATGCGATCAGCAGCCCGAACTGAACCAGTATCAGCGCTGGAAGAGCGCGTTCGAGGAACTTGTAGAACCACGTTTCCGAAACCTTGAAACCGAACTGGTAATCCAGTGCCTGCGCCAAAGTGGTGATCAACCCGCCAGGTTGCCCCAACAACCCGACCAGCCTGCTCTCGTACAACGGGTGCTCGGCCTGTCCTTTGACTCGAGGACGATAAATCTCGAGGACGAGAGTAATGAGATTTTCCGCTGCCACGACTGCCAGCACGATTATCAACACTTTGCCGACGGCCGGATCGATCTTTGGATGCCCGAGCCAGCCGGCAACCTCGGCCAGCGAGGTCAGCAAGCTCAACAACGCGCCCAGCAGAAGGTAGCTTGCCTGCGGGCGCAAAAGCCGCTGTTTCTCCAGTCGGGCCAAGACCGCCGTGTATTTCCCAAATTGGTAAAACACCAATGCAAACAAACCATTCAACGCCATTACCAGTGTGGCACGCTGCGCATCTGAAGGTCTGTCATCTGCGACGTGTCGCCACAGGGCGTAAGCCGCACCCACTTGCAGCAGAAACAACAGTGCGCTGAAAACGGGAACGACGTACTTTTCGAACTGTTCACGCGCGCGACGGGCCGGGAACGTGTCAGGCGCGGCTTCAGTGAATATGGTTTCGCTGACTGTCTTTCGCTTGAGCTCGTCGATTTCCATCTGCTCGAGCTGCTCGCGTTCTTCGAGCCGCATCTGGAAGTAGCTCACAATCGCAACGAGGAAACCGAGACCAACAAAAGCGCTGGCAACAAGGCCGGTCGCTGAATGCGCATAAACGGCCGCGACTGCCTGTGCGCTTCCGAGCACCAGCAAAATCAGCCAGTTTAACAACCCTCTTTTTTGGACACTATGTTCCATGACAGCAAGATGACTATCAGCTCAACTCACGATCTTCAAACAATAGCATTGCCACGGCAATTGATGCGCCAAGGTACCCGACGACATATCCGAAGGCCCTGGCGACGTAGCCCCAGGGAATCTTCTGTTGATTGTCGAGGGCGTCGGCCATCCAAAACAACTGCCAGTTTGGCGTTATTGCATAGAGGACGCTTGCCCACCATTGGCCCTGTGCCGATCGTTCACTGAACAGGTAATCCGACATCAAGCCCAGAACAAACACCGCGGTGCAAATCGCAAGCGTGGGTATCATGTCGAATCGCGTCGAACAGCAGAGCGCGACCCCGGCCAGAATCATCAGTGCAAACAGTATTAGCACGGCAGCCGGTATCAGGCGCCAGTCAACCCCTTTGGCGAAGGGCTGCAGCGCGCCTTCCTTGTCAAAAAAGTTGATTACCACGAATGCGAGCGTTCCAACGACAATCAGCGCCGCCACTGCGTCTGCGACAAAGTTTCGATTCAGGAAGTAGTTGGCGAACGCGCCGATGCCGTAGGCAACGACAACACCCGCCATGTAAATCCAGAACGCCAGGGTGTCGGTGGAACCGTAGGCATCATAAGCCATGCGGCTGCTCAGCAACGACGAAATCAGATTGAAATAGGTCAAAACCGCAAGCGCGCCTGCAAGCCCGATGTATTTCGCAAGAAGAAACTGGGCTCTGCTGACAGGCTTCGCAAGAACCGCAAGAGCCGTTCCTGTTCGTATCTCATGAGCCACTGACGCCGACGCGCTCAGCACTGCACCGACCAGCCCGGAAACGAGCATCACAGCCAGCACACTGTCCTTAACCATCTTTGGATCATCGCCGAACCCGAAGTATGGAACCACGGCGAGAAACACACCGAATACGCCGGAGGCGGTCATCAGCAGCAGGAAAACCGGCTGCCTGACCAGCTCCATAAATGTATTCCGCGCAATGGCGAACAATTGTCTCATTCGTGCCAGCTTGGTCCGTTTATTCTACACACCCGAAATCACTTTGCAAACCCATTAGACGGCCAGAAGGCCAGAACCCGTGCCCCCCATCAAAAGGCAACCAAATAAAGCGTCTCATGCGGCGATGTGAACTGTGCGTTTCATGGCACAGAGCGTGAATCTCACGGCACACCCTTTGGCGAGGCTCTTCTTAGCCCGCATATTTTCCAGCCCGGCGCAGCCGGAACCAAAGTCGCCTGACGCGCAACGCCCCCGGCTCTTGCACCACCCGGACCTTCAGTCACGCCAGGCTGGGCAATATGCCCTGCGACTCCGCCGCAAGGAACAGCGCGCTGATCACAATGGTTTCTCACGCGCTGCCGCCGATGCAGTGGGCGTTGGCAAGCGCGAAGCGCTTGGAGTGCGGCAGCTTGCTGCCGCTTTGTTTCTAAGCCCAAACAACGTGTCTGTCCCCATATCTGCATGCGCGGGGTCCTACACAGACTTCGGCAGCCGCCGATTGGAACAAGGGACAATTTCCGGGCCTCGCCGCAATCAGGGGACGGAACCCAAACAACGAGCCTGTCACCCTATTCCGACTCACTGCCTAATTCTGCGCTGTTGCAACAGCATTACTTGCTGCCAGAGAAGCAGATACGGAGAAATTGACCAACCTGGGAGCGTGAAAATCTTCGCGAATATGAATGATTTTTCACGATAACAATACAGCCCAGCGTGGCTGACAGCCCTCAGGGTGGGGTGGAGGGGCAGGGTTGCTGCCTTTAAGGTAACTTTGGTTCTGATTGCGCCGGGCTGCGAAATCTGCGGGCGATCACTCCGGGGGCACAGCATCTACATGAACGACGCTGTTAGAGGCGCTGGACGGTACCTTGGCAGCAGATTGCCTTCGTCGTCCGTGAACGCCCGCCGCCAACGTTTGTATTCCTCGATGATCTCATCGAATTGAGGCCGATTTGACAGATGCACAATCCGTTGTTTGAACAGGGTTGCGGGACCGAACTGGCGTGTGTAGAGCGGCGCAATTTTTCGAAACATCATGCACCCGCGCGTCTCCCCAAACATTTCGATCATCCTGTCCAGATGCCTCGTCATGAATAGCACCCGGTCATCAAAGGTCGGCTCGGGCAAAAGTTCACCCGTGCGCAGGTAATGATCCGTGTGGGCAAAAATCCACGGATTGTAGAACGCGCCTCGGCCGATGCTGACGCCGGCACAGCCGGTTTTCTCGATCATCAGTTTGGCGGCTTCCGGAGTTGTGACGTCGCCGTTTCCAATGACAGGTATTCGCCTGACCGCCTGCACCACGGACCTGATACCTTCGAGACTGACAGCGCCACTGAAACCTTGTGCGCCGGTGCGCCCATGCACGCACAACGCAGCAACGCCCGCGTCTTCCATGGCCTTTGCGAGGTCAGGCGCAACGATTCTTGTGTTGTCCACACCGAGCCGCATTTTGACGGTTACCGGTATTCGCACCGCGTTGGCCACAGCTTCGGCCAGTCGCACCGCGTTTTCCGGTGTTGCCATCAGCGCGATGCCCGCGCCGGTCCGACGCACCTTCGGCACTGGACAACCCATGTTGATGTCAATGACATGAACGCCTTGCGACTCGAGCCATGCTGCAGCGTCGCGCATTTCCTCGGGAACCGCGCCGAACAGTTGAACTGCAAGAGGTTGGTCTTCAGGCCGCGTTTCGATGAGTTCGAAGGCCTTTCTTTGCCGTTCAATGAGCGAACGCGCATTGACCAGCTCAGTGGCGGCCAGACCAAGGCCGCCGAGTTTCCTTACGGTTAACCTGAACGGGAGCCCGGTATAACCCGCAAGGGGGGCGAGGCATAAAATCGACTTCAGTTCGAGACGGCCAATTTTGAGCACGGGCCAAGTATAGCGAACAATCCGCGCTGCGACAAAGTGCCATACAAAGTGCCAGGCTCGAAATTGGCCTACGAATAAAGTGCCAGGCTCGGAGTATGGGCTGGGGCGATTCGCATTCTTATTGCCATGCCGTTGGGCGCGCCATACCATCAGTCAACAAGAATCCGATATCCACCTATGAAAACTGGCAGCTTCAGTCACGTCATCGCAGCGGGCATCGTTCTCGCGTTTTCACAAACTGGCAATGTGCAGGCGCAAACGCCGTTCAACGGCGTTGAAGTTGGCTTGGCAAACATATATCGGCTGTCGAATGCGAAAACTCGTTCCATAAGCCCGGAGAACTTCACGGGCGAGAAGGGCAAAGGAGCGATGTCAGTGGATGGGCCGGCGAAAGGAGCGGCTCGAGACCTTGGACAGGGATGGAAGGTGTCGCCGTATGTGCGTGTGCAGCCCAAGACGACTTTTACGCTTGCGGAGATACAGGGTTCTGGTGCGATTCAACACATTTGGCTGACGCCGGCGCCGCTGGATCGAACGCGGTGGTACATCCTGAGGTTTTATTGGGATGACGAGGCTGAACCGTCGGTGGAAGTTCCGTTGGGGGATTTCTTCGCATGCGGCTGGGCGAAGTATTGCCAGATCAACTCGCTTGCTGTGTGTGTGAATCCGGGGAGTGCATTTAACTGCTATTGGCCGATGCCATTCCGGAAAAAGGCGAAAATCACGCTCGAAAACATCGACGATCAGGTTATGACGATCTATTACCAGATCGATTATGTTCTTAGCGAAGTGCCCGCGGACGCCGCGTATTTCCATGCACAGTTCAGACGTGAAGACCCGCTCAAAACCAAGGGTCTTTACACTATTCTCGACGGTGTGGTTGGGAAAGGGCAGTACGTCGGCACGTACCTCGCATGGGAGGTTCACAGCACGGGCTGGTGGGGCGAAGGCGAAATCAAGTTCTACCTCGACGGCGACAAGGAGTTCCCAACAATTTGCGGTACAGGGACTGAAGATTACTTCTGCGGGTCGTACAACTTCGATACAACGGGTCCTGACGGCAAGCGGAGGTACACCGAGTTCAGCACGCCTTACACTGGCCTCGCTCAGGTGATAAGGCCGGACGGATTATACGACTCTCAAACGCGTTTTGGCCTTTATCGCTGGCACCTGACAGATCCCATCCGATTCGAAAAGGACCTTAAAGTTACAATTCAGGCTTTGGGATGGATGAAAGACGGACGTTATCTGCCGCTGCAGGATGATATTGCGTCGGTTGCCTTCTGGTACCAGACCGAACCACACCAGAAGTTCCCACCGCTTCCGAGCAAGGATGAATTGGAGTTGAAGTAGAGGCGGCCAGAGCGGATCTGAAACGCCTTGCAAATCAGGAGTCCGGCCGAGAAATTTCGCCGGAGTGAGCTCACGAGTGTACCTCTGGGTTGGCCGGTGAGGTTTCCGGGGCTACCGGTAATATTACTATTGCAAAAAGGCGATCGAGGTGTCACCGTATCCCCCGCATTTGAAGCTGGACATTATTTGCATAGCAAGAAACCAATTGGGAATGGCGGAGCAGTCCGGGGTGGTTTGTGCGGCAATGCGCAAGAAGGCATCGGCGCATTGTGCTGCAGCCCGGGTGAAGCTTGCTGATTTCTCCTGTATTGATGGCTGACGAGGCAAGACTCATATTCGGGTTTCTGTAGATAAGGAGCCACAACATCAACACACAATTTTCCAAATCGACTGCTATGCAGGGTTCCGTGAAAGCGCATCTTGATTTCTTTTTAGCTGCGTTGTCGAAGCAGCACCAGATCGGCGGTATCGTTCCATCCCAAAGGTTCCTCATTAACAAGATGATCGAGCCCATACCGCCGACGTACAGGGGAAGAATAATCGAACTCGGCGCAGGCACGGGCGCTCTCACTTTGCGTCTCGCTGCGCGATGTCCCGAAGCTGAGATTCTGGCTTGCGAAATCGACCCCGTGCTTGCCCGCGATGGGAAAGAGAGCCTTTTGCGGGCAGGGCATAACGGCAGGGTTCAGCTCCTCCCAATTGCAGCGGAGAATCTGTTCGAGAGACTGAAGTCAAACGGCGAGGGGAAAGTGGACTTCGTGATTTCAGGCATTCCGATTGCTTGTCTGGGGCGGAAGGAGGTGAACGCCCTGCTTGATTCAATTTGGGGGGCGCTGCGCGAAGGCGGCATGTACATTCAATTCCAGCATTCGCTCATCGATCGCAAGAGAATCCAAGCCAGGTTTGCCGATTTGCGGATTGCGCCTGTTTTGCTAAACTTTCCTCCTGCGGTTGTTTATTACGCTCGCAAGTAATTGGCGATCGCGAGTTGGCCGGGGTTTATGGCGCAACTTCGCCTGTGAGCAGATTGATGGACAAATCGTTGTCCGCGGGTTCGGGGTCGTTGAATAGTGCGAGCAAAGCGTTTGCCATCAATTGCGCCATCGGATCTTCCTGTTCGAGCAAGAATGCGATCAAACCCTGGGTTTGTGGTGAAATGGAGCGGCTTGATTCATCTCCGATGCAATGCGAGAGGAACGCTTCGGTCAACGGCGGGGCGAACTGTTGGGCCGCGGTCGGCGGCAGGTTGTAGGGCGGCTGGGTGAGCAAGTAAACGCTGTAGTTCATAGTGCCGTTGGTGATGTAACTGTAGGCGTAGTTGGGGAACGCCACGCCGCCAAGGTCGTAGTCAATGTTGGTGACGAACTGACTTTTGATGGCGAGCCATCCGTTAACCGCCAAATCCACCACACGGTATGGGCACGGATACGTCAACAGCGAGCCGGTTTCGATGTCGAACAGCTTGCCTGCTGGCGAATCGAATTGGACGATGTCATGCGCATGGTAGTGGCCGGTGAACACCACGCGCATGCGATAGCGAGCAAACGTTTCTCGCACAGACTCGTAGTCGTCCACAACGTATTCAGGGAAAAACGTCTTCTGACCAAGGTAGTGCTCCGTAACTCCGTGATGCATCATGCCAATCAGGAGCTTCCCCTGCGCACGCGCCCGATCCAACTGGTTGGTAATCCAGTCCCAACGGGCTGCATCAAAGTATCCGCCCACAAATGACCTGTTGTTGGTGTTGCGATCGTAACGACACGCGTCCATCGCCAGAATCAACAAGCCCGGGACAGGCTCGGCCACGTAAGACAGCGAGTTTGGATCGCGAATAGAGGCGTTTCCATAGCCGAAGTCTGCGTAAATGCCGGCGAATTCTTCGGGAGTCACAGAGGGGACGGGCGCAACAGTCGCGCCGTCGAATGCAACGGCTTCTGGGTTTGCGACGTCATGATTCCCCGGGCAAACAAACACCTTGATTCCTGCATCGCGCAACCGACGCAAGACCTCTGCTGCGGATTG
Organism: Verrucomicrobiota bacterium; assembly: GCA_012517065.1. Taxonomy (GTDB): domain Bacteria; phylum Verrucomicrobiota; class Verrucomicrobiia; order Limisphaerales; family J093; genus JAAYVR01. The sequence continues at coordinate 14,899 of JAAYVR010000244.1, forward strand.
ATGGCTCACCAGCTCGCCGTCTTTTGTCAGGTCGCCCGGTATAAGAACGAGGTCGGGCCGGGCATTTGTGATGCCGGCAATGGCCGAGTCGAGGATCGCAGCGCTCTGGCACAGCAGCTTCGGGTCGTAAAGAAGGTAATTCTGGAATGCCGGGCCATCCGATATCAGCAGGCTCGGATGCATGTAGTGTGGGTCGCTCAATACTGCGATGCGCACCGACGGTATCTCGACCAGCACAGCGCGGTAAAAACGCATTGGATGTGAGGCCCGGCTATGGTCAGCAAAGCTGAAAAGGCCATTGCGCAGTCCGTCCACCCAGCCGGCGTTTTCCCAGTCGATCAGGTTGGTGGATGTTTCGACCCGGCAAGCGAAGTTCGTGTCGGCTTCGATTTCAAGAATTGTCGAGCCATCCGCAATGTTTGCGCGGGCAATGCGCGGTCGTCCCACGGTTTGAAACCGTGCGGCCGTGCTGTCTGTGTCTAGATTCTGATATTCCGGTTTGCTTTTCGCGGATGCCGGGGTGGCAATGCAACTTCGATCCGGAGTTCCATTGGCGCCTGATACTGACAACAGCTTTGGTTGGGGTGAAAACTCGGACGCAGCAGGGGCCGGAGTGCTGAGGACTGCGGCGATGAGACCGAGCGTGATGGACAATATAATCCTTAGAGTCATGGTTGGCGGATGCGTTTGGCATGGGATAAACCACTCAAACAGGTCTCGTAGTGAGGCGCCAAATGCATCGGCTGGGGTTTATTTTGAATTGCACCGCGTGTCAAGGATGGAGAGTTCCGCGCGTCGTGACTCAAAAATGGGTGTTACCGTGAGAGAGGCCGGAAAGTGCTCCGGTTGACTCAAAAATGGTGTTACCCAAATTGCCCCTCAATTTGGAAACGAAGGAAGGCGGGACACCAACTGCCCTCCGCCCTCCCTCGCTCCCGTTTCTTGGGCTCCTTCGGTCTATCCGATCCGTG
>JAAYVR010000245.1 GCA_012517065.1 Verrucomicrobiota bacterium
AATCACTTGGTCTATGACGCCTTCGGCAACGTCACGCGGATGGGGAGCCGCCGGCGTGAGCCGGCGGTGGATGCTCTATTCCTGTTCACGGCCCGACCGTTCGACCAAGATAGTCGGCTGCAATACAACCTCAACCGCTGGTACGACCCCGCCGTGGGAAGGTGGCTGAGCGAGGACCCGGTGGGCTTCACCGCCGGCGATGCGAACCTCTATCGCTACGTGGGAAACCGGGCTATTAGCCTCCACGATCCCTCCGGTACGGCGAAGCGGGAGGTCACATGCACCTTCGACAACGGTCGAGAGGTCTGGTCGGTGACGATCGCAGCAACTACCCAGGAGACGGCGGCGGAAGCGTGCCAACGCTATGCACGCGGTTGGGGCTGGGGAACACCGTGGAGAGTCATCACGGCCTTGGAGGGAGCGATTCCAGGACAGCACAGTGAGCATGGCGGAACATGGGAGAGCGATTATGCGGACTTAAGAGTTAGGTGCGAGGCTTGCCAGCGGGACCGACTTGCGGAAGAGAAGCGTTGCCGCGACGCGGTTGCGCTTCGCGCCGCCGGTTTCGGCCTGGGACGCAATGTTACAAGTTGGGGCGAGGCCATTTTGGGCCACGTTGGCACCGCAGCGGGTGTGAAGCTGGTGCTGGCAGGGCAGATACCTGGCGTCGGATGGACGTTAATTGCCGCCGGAGTAGTTCTGTCGGGCAAAGGCTACTATGACGTTTATGTAACCGCGCAGATAGGCACCGCTGCGCAGGCTGCAGCTAACCGTTACTGTAACTGTAACGCGGTGGTCGTCGGCGTATTCTAAGGTGGAGGATCATGAGTTCCGAACAGCGTACGCCGTCAGCTTCGATGCAGAAAACATGGCTCCTTTTGGTCCGGTGGTCGAAGTCATCGCCCGCGCTTGTTGGGCTTGGACTCGGTCTGGCCGGTTTGGCCACGCTGGGCCTGAGCGTGGTAGGGGCGCTCCTGCTGAGGAACGAATTTGCCACCCACGGTCTGGCCATCGCTGACCTTCCTACCATCCTGCAGCACGCGGCGCACCCAAGCGGAATCAACGTCCTGTTTGTATTTACCGTGAGCTTTCAGGTTTTTTCCAGTGTGTTCTTAGGATTGGACTTGGTTGGCTGTGCGGTTCTAGCGTGGTGGATCCGGCGCCGGCACAAGAAGGTTGCACGAGAGCTTCTGGACAAGCAATTCGTCCTCGCTCTATACCACGCACTGGAGGAGAGGAGTCAAACGGCAACGGCCTGCGAGCTAACGGTCACAGGTGGCAAATCTACGGAGGCTTGGGTGATTTGAGTCGACAATAGTAGGTGTTTTGCCTGGTGTTGCTATTCGGCGCTTTCTTGTGGTACCCAAACAACTCGCTGGGGCGCGACACGAGCGTTGAACGATCTGGTGTACGACGTTTGCAGCCGTGCCAGACGTCCGGGGGCCGCTGGCGTCAGCGAACAATGGCCGAAACGTCCTGTTCGGAAGGCCAGCTCCGATGGCGGTTCCCGTTTCCCATGCCGGAGCCAGGCCTTTGGAGGGGCGTCATTCGCGTTTGGAGGCCACGGGCAAGCTGACGCAGTACGTCAATTCCCTCGACGGCACGGCCGACTACACCAGCGACGCCACCGGCCAACTGACCGGCGCCGACTACGACTACCAAGATGACGAAGCGTACCAGTACGACGCCAACGGCAATCGCGTCACCGCCAACGGCAGCACGTACACCACCGGCGCGAACAACCGGCTCCTTTCGGATGGGACCTACCGGTACCTTCAGGATGCCGAAGGGAACCGGACACACCGGTTCGTCGATGGCAACGCCAATGGCCAACTTGACCAGGGCGACACGGACATCACCGAGTATACATGGGACCACCGCAACCGGCTGGTGAAGGTCGAGCACCGGGCAGGCTATGCCGCGGCGGTGGACAAGGTGGTGGAGTATTTCTACGACCACGAGAACCGCCTGGTGCGGCGGCGGATGGACGGCGACGGGGACGGAGACTACGAACAGAAACGGGTCTTCGCCTACGACGGCAACCAGATCGTGTTGGATTTCCAGCATACGGGCGCCGGCGACGCGGCCGCCTCGGACCTTCGGTGGCGCTACCTGTGGGGTCCGGCGGTGGACCGGATTTTGGCCGAGGAAGAGGTTGACGGCGGGACGGATGATTTGGTCCAATGGACGCTGACGGACCACTTGAACACCGTGCGGGACATCGCCAAGTACGATCCGCTGACGGAC
>JAAYVR010000246.1 GCA_012517065.1 Verrucomicrobiota bacterium
ACTCGAGGGCCGAAGGCCCGGCGCCATACCAGCCTGGGCCAGCGGCCCAGGTGACAGGCGCCAGATCAGTATGAGTAAGGGCTGAAAGCCCGAATCATGCACGTTTTCCGACGGTTAACTGTTCGAGAACGTTGAACGTACAACGCTCAACATGCAACGTTCAGAGGTGATACCGCTCGATGAATGCTCGTTTCAAAGCCGCCTAAAGGCGGGACTCTAACGGCCGCGGGTCCGGCATCGCCCGATGCACGGAACAACCCATCGCTGTTAGAGTACCGCGTTTACGCGGAACAGCGCTTTGCCTTCCGCAACACAAGGACCAAAAGCCCGGCCTATCCAAAACCCTTTCGCGTACTTCGCGCTTTTCGTGGTTGAAACCAATCAAAACCACCGGTCGCACCTTCCCCAATCCGCTCGGTTGCATGACACTATTCAGCCCAGCCCCCAAATCTCACCGCCTGACCCGACCACGACACCCGAAGATTCATTCCCATGAGAGTTCAGGGCGAGTGGGCTTGGATGGAGATTGCCCCAACCACGAAACACGCGAAATACACGAAAACATTGCTTTGGTAGTCCGGGCTTTCAGCCCTTGGATTGTGGAAGATGATGTCGCGATGGCCGTTGTCGTGGGGCTTCGCTCCACGCTGGTATGGACTGCGCCGTTGGCGCTTCGATGACCGACCGAGACAACCGCATTGTGCATGGCAGCGTAGTTGGTCTTTTTAACCATGAACGCCCATGACTGTGTTCCAGTCCATTGGTGTTCGTGGACCAATGACTCGAGGGCCGAAGGCCCGGCGCCATACCAGCCTGGGCCAGCGGCCCAGGTGACAGGCGCCAGATCAGTATGAGTAAGGGCTGAAAGCCCGCATCATGCACGTTTTCCGACGGTTAACTATTCGAGAACGTTGAACGTACAACGCTCAACATGCAAAGTTTCACCGCAGTTCAATCTTTGTCGGCCCAAGCAGACCGGAGACGGTGCTGCCCCGATACCGGGTAGGCACGGTGGTGTAATGATTGGCAAGGGTGTTGCATACCAACACTTCAATGCGATTCGTGCCGGGCTTGACCAGCGGCGTGATGTCCAACGTCCAAGGCGGCGCGACCTTGACTCCCGCAAGCCGGCCGTTGACGCGCACCTCTGCGGACGCGACCACCTCGCCAAGATTGAGCGTCACTTCCCTGGCAGTGGGGATTACCACCGTTTTCCGATACCACACGCCACCGGAGTAACTCAGCAGACCTTCGTTCTTTGACCAATCGCCGAGCGCAATCTCCCCGGAACCGCTGCTCAAACTGGCCGAAGAATTTCTCTGCATACCATTTGCCGGACATCGGGTGCATTGGGTTAAGCGACCATGGCACCGTTTCGGGCATCACTTTGCCGGCGTTGTCCATACGCAATCGCTGGCCCATGACCTCCGGATGCTCGCGCAGGATTTCGTCCACACACCAGCCTTGGCCGAAGCCGAGCGTGTAATCGCTGAGACTGATGCTGGCACCCTGCACTTTCGCTTTCTGCATGAACCAGCCGGTCAACTCCCACCAATCGTTTGAAAACAGTGGCGGCTCGCTGGGGAGCGTCAGCCCGTAGCTTCGTCCGCCTTTGTCGGAGTGTGCGTAATTGATTTGGTAGCCCGCAACGCCCATGCCGGCCATCTGTTCCAGTTGCCAGGCAAGCCGCTCTTTGGTCAACGGGTCACCCAGCCACCAGTAAAACGGCACGATGCCGTAACCTTGAGGTGGCTTTTGAAACCCGGGCAGAACATCCAACTTGGGCGAACGGCTGGGAAAACCGACCGCCCATGATGGTGGCGGGGGCGTGTTCGCAGGATCGCCGAATGAGAGGTCACCGGCTGCGGCGGTGGCCATTGCTCCCCATAGCGCGAGAGCGAGACAAGTTTGCAGGGCACAACCGACTTTGGTGTTTTGAGGAGTCATGATTTGATAGCCTGCGACTCGGTTTGCAGCGACCTGAACCTTGGGAGCAGAGTTGGCACGGCATCAACTCCACGTTCTAAGCATCGCTGCAGAACTGACCCGATTCCTCATCGAGTTGCTTTGGTTGGTTTCAGGTGTTTCGCCAGAAATTCCCGAGTCAACTCGGAGACCTTCGGGTCCTTGAAACCTCCATGGCCGGCGCCTTTGACCGTGTAAAACGTCACCGGCACGCCCGCCTCTTTCAACGCAGCAGCGAGCAACTCGCTCTGGTGGTGGGGAACCAGCGGGTCTTGGTCGCCATGACAGATGAGGAACGGCGGTGTTTTTGAGGTGATATAAGTGATCGGATTGGCTCGGGTGACTTTTGCTTTGTTTTCCTGAATGGCCCCGCCTATCAACTCTGACTCCGGCGAATCAACAGCGTCATGGATCATGCCATTGGGAAGGCGATGAGCGTCCATTTGTAGGAAGTCTGTTGGGCCGAAGTAATCCACCACCGCCTGCACACCGCTCGATTGTTCGAGGTTCGCCCCCACATCGAACTCCCTTGTGTCGCCGGTCGTGCCGAGCATGGCGGCCAGGTACCCGCCTGCTGAAGCCCCCCAGGATGCAAAGCGATTGGGGTCCAGACCGTATTCTCGAGCATGCGCACGCAGCCACCGCACAGCCGCTTTGCAATCCTCAATTTGGGCAGGAAACTTTGCGTGCTGACTCAGCCGGTAGTTGATGGAAGCCACGGCGTAGCCCTCGGCAAGGTATTCCATTGGCACACCCTGTTCCTTGCTGCCCATCTTGAATGCACCGCCGTGGATGTTGATAATCAGCGGCAGGTTTGTGCCTTCCTTGGGCAGATAGAGGTCAAGTCTTTGGCGCTCATGCCCATTCGCCACATAAGCAATGTCGCGGAGCACGCGCGCGCCTTCGGGCATGCGTGACGCTCTCGAATCGGCAGGTTGAGCGACCGCGACACCAGCCATAGATGGGAGGAGCGCCAGAATGAGCAGACATGGTTTTGTTTTCATGGTTTTTTCACTAAATCCCTCACGCGATTCATTTCCCTGTCGGCGCCGACCAACGATTTCGGCGGTTCGAGCAGCATATGCAATTGACCACAAGCTCGATACGGTGACTGGCAAGGCAGGTTCTCATGTTCACCATGCTGTGGCAACAAAACTTATGGGGCGACTTTTCTCTCACACAACGTGGCGAGTTGATTTCGAATACGCTGCCAATGTGTGCCGCGCCAGAAAAGCCGACCGCAGCCGCGGCACACGTAATACTCGTCAAGCCATCGATATGTGCGCGGCGGAATGCGGTCGCGGACAGATTCTTTATCGACCCGGTCAAGGACGCCGGAACAGAGCATGCAAAGCGGCTCGCGCGGAACAAGATTCCACCTCCGCAACACCAGTCGCATCTGACCGGCCACGCCGCACGCGGGCGGCACCCAGAACACCCGAACGCGCCCGTCAACAACACTGCGTCGTTCGAGCAACAGGCTGTCAGTGCTGATCACTACCGCATTCTCATTTTCTGCCCGGACCAACAATTCGGCATCGTCAATTGCCTCCTCCCATCGGGCAACGTACCCGGCTGCTCTGAGCCATCTGGCGAGCCCGCCCAGACCCGCGTCACACCAAAAAACCTGCGGTTTGTCGGCATGCCGAGTTCCGGTCAGTAATGCGCGGGCATATTGTTCGAGCAACTTTTCCGCGACATGGGCGAGTGCGTCAGTTTCCGAAATGCAACTATCCGCAGCCAGTTTTGCCGCTCTTGCGAAAAGCCAGTTGACACCCTTGTCCGGACAACGAGCGCCCATGCCGACCAGAATCGATCGGAACTGAGTTTTGAAGGCGTGTTGGATGCGACCCATCAGAATCTATGACCGCGTCTCAGTGGTCAGTGTGCATGGTCCGGCCGGTTCAAGCATTCCGCTGGACTTCGGCTGTCCGGCATGCATGTTGTCCGAACAATGCGCCGACAAAACACGGCGAACGCCTGGCCAGGAAATCTCATCGTCTGGCCAGACCAAGACACCTAAAGCTTCATTCCGGTGAGATTTGTGGTCTGGCGCCCGACTCAGGCGCGTTCAACGATCATCTCCGACAACGGACGGCGCGGTGTTCTCGGCGGTGTTTCTGCTCCATAGCCGATTGGCAGCATCGCGATTGGACGCAGTCCAGTCGGCAATTCGAGTATGCGCGCAACCTCTGTTTCATTGAATGCCCCTATCCAGCACGTGGCAAGGCCAAGAGCAGTAGCCGCCAGTTGCGCATAAGCGACCGCCACGGTGGCGTCCTGAACGCAATACAGCTCGGCGCCGCGCGCGCCGTATCGACCCGCCCTTGCCGGCTCGGCACAGAACACCAAAACCACCGGCGCGCCCGCCATGAAATCCTGCCCAAGAGCGGCCTTGGCCAGTTTCTGTTTTGTGGCGCTGTCGCGAACCACCCAGACACGATAAGCCTGGAGATTTCCTGCCGAAGGAGCCTGGTTGATTGCGTCGAAGATTCTCCGGAGCGCGTCTTGCTCGATCTCCCTTGGCAGATAAGCGCGGACCGACTGTCGCGCATGAATTGTTTCGAACAAGTTCATGGCAGTATCATTAAACAAATGACTGAAACGTGCAAACCTCGAGAACTGCGCGGGCTGTAAAGCTATTCCCCCGAACCCATGTTTAGGGCGGGTTGAGCGCTCGGCCACATCGCGCTTTGCCGCAAAGACGAAGGTGCGACAAATAAAGTGCCAGGCTCGAAGTTCAAAGTGTCGTCTCAAAGAACGGCGTATGTTTGAACGTTTCACGTTGAACGTTTCACGTTGAGCGTTTCACGTTGAGCGTTGCGCGTTGAACCATGCACGTTGAGCGTTATCAACAAAACCACCCGACCGGCACACCGATTGAGAACGTTGAATATACAACGCTCAACGTTCAACTGGATGAATGAAAGGGCGCATGGCGGAGCGACGTCGGACCACCGACAGCCAGCCCCCGTCTCCTGTTGCCGAGTTCCGCCGCTTCAGTGCGGGGGATTCCGAGGCGTCTGTTTCCCGGGGCGTTGTTGCGGGTTGACAGGTCAAGCGCCTTCGGTGCAGTGCAGCGCTGCAACGTTCTAGCGAGGATGGTCGGACGCCGAGAACGACGAAAGCCCGTTTGGCGTCGGAGCAACGCACGCTTTGTCGGTCTGATGTGGAGCCTCGCTAGATTTCTGGTCAGAGGGGAGGGCGGTTCAACAGGCCCAGTGCGCCCAAATGCCCCGGATGCAACCCAATCGCTTTCCCCAGATCGGCTTCGGCTTCGGCGGTTCGGCCCATGCCAAGTTTGCCAAGCGCAGCGAGGTAATGCGCGTTTGCCTGTCGAACTCGTTCGGACTGTCGCTCGCCGAACTTGGCGAAATAATCGGGCTGATCACCTGCCTTCAGCAGAGATTCGCCATGTCGCACCAATCCCTCGAATATTGCCTGTGCATCGCTTGTTTTACCGAGCTTTTTCAGGGCCATTGCCTGATAAAACTGAGCTTCGGACGGACTGCGCTCACGCGGCGTGGCCGAACGCTCGAAAGACTCGCGGGCGCTTGCGGGGTCGTTCAAGGCTTCCTGTGTCAACCCCAGGTAATAAAAAACCTGGGTTGCTTTTCGGTCGCGTTTTGGACGGCCGACCTCGAGATTCGACGGGTACTCGAGGGCCATCACGTAGTCTTTGAAAGCGTCGTTGAACTGGCGCCGTTTGAATTTGGCGTGGCCGCGCGCCAGCAGTGCGTCTGCGTACAGTGCGTGTATCTCACTGCTGCCCTCCCAATTGTGGAAATGATGGCTCAACATAATATCAAGGGCAAGGTCATGCCGTCCGGCCGCCACAAGCAGCATCAGTTCACGGCTGAGCGCATCGTCTCGGAGTTTAACGACATTGTGATTGTTGGTCAGAATCGACAATCTTCGGGTCACAAGAGCGCCGGCGGCTTCGAGCTGCAGGTCCAACTCGTAGAAGAAGCGCGGTTCCTTTGGATTCAACCCGACTGCGCGTTGGAGGCGTTCAATTGCCTGCGGAAAGTCCTTGTGCGTTTGAGCGTAGGCCAATCCAAGGTTGCGGTGAACAAGTGCGAAGCCGTCTGCGAGTTTGCGTGAGTTTTCCCACGCTTCGATGGCACGTTGCGGTTGTCGGTCGAAGAGGAGGTTTCCCATGTAATACCATGCACGGGCGTCCTCGGGGTTGCGCTCGATTGCTGTTTGAAGAATCCGCTCCTCTTCTTCGCGGAACGGAAAGCAGAAGTCCGGCGGCATGCGGGCGGCGAGCTTGTAGTACTTGAGCGACTGGCTTTGTCCGGCCATTTCTGCGCAATAGCCGAGGTGGTAGTAGATGAGCGGGTGCGCGTCGCTCAGGACCGACTCGCCTCCGACCATTCTCAGCAACACCTCGCTGGCTTCCTCCCACAAGCCGGCTTGTTCGTAGTCGGCGGCAAGTTCAAGGTACGACTGTGGGGCGTTGCGCATGAGCTGCTGCAGGTGGGCGAGCGTTTGTGCGGCTGATTGAGCGCCGCGCTGACGTTGCGCAAGCGCAAGCTCGTTCAACGCGCCAAAATCAAGCGGGTCCAAAGCAATTGTGCCAACGGCGTGTTCTTCTGCTTCTTCGGCCCTTCCGAGTCGGCGGAGAACAGCGCTCTTGAGGTTGCGCGCCTTTGTGTTCAAGGAGCCTGCGGCAATGGCGCGATTGACCAGTTCCATTGAGAGGTTGAAATTGCGCCTGCGGCACTCGATTTGGGCAAGCGCAAGGTTTGCGGCGCTTTGCCATGCCTGCCCCCATGCAGCTCGGTGGAATGCATCGGACGCTTCGTCAAATCTGCCCTGCGCGCGCAAGACAACGCCAAGGTAGTAATCGGCCTCGGAATCTTTTGGGCGGATGTAATTGGCCGAAGCGCGGTCGATCGCAGCCCGCAGATGCTTTTCGGCATCGGCCCATCGCCATTCTTTTGCACGGAGAATGCCAAGAGCAGTGTTTGCTCTTATGTCGCCGGCATCGCGCCGGAGAGCTTCCTCGTAGTAAGGCGCTGATTCAAAAGACGGGCTGTAGAGTTGTTCGATGCGCAGGCCGGTGAGGTAAAGCTCCTCATTTGACTGTATTTCGTTTGGCGGGCGCGGCCTGACCACGGGCTTTGGCATGGGGGAATTCTTCCGAGCCAGCGGCTGGTAAGAAACCAACTCCCGCCCGTCCGAGTTCAGCAGTGAAACGCGCAAATCGGTTTCTCTGATGCCCTCTGGCAATTTAACTTCGGCCACGAACGGTTCACGCGGGCTGATTGTGATCACGCGTTCGAAGAGGCCTGTTTTCCCTGTGTGCAACGTTGCCCTTGCATTTCGAAACTGGCTGGTTGCGTTGAACGCGATTCGCGCGGTTTGGTTGCTGACTGTCAGGTTGACGGCTGCATCAATGGTCGCGTTGCATGCGCCGCCCAACTGCCGGATCGGATACCAATAATGCCGCCACGTCTTGACCTCGCCCGGCTGCAACCAACTGTAGTCGGGTTGATTATCAGACCACGCCCCGGCCATCAGCTCGAGGTACGGGCCGTCGTTGTCCGTCAACACTTTCGTCCACATCTCGCCTTCAGGGCCGTTGCCCCATTCGAAAAATTTCTTGCCTGGGACCTGATGATGATCGGCATAGTGCAGCACACCCGCCTGCCGCCCGTGGTCGTAACCGCCAAAAAAGTCCATTTGTGAATCCCATGCAAAGAACGAGACCGGCGACGGATGGTTTTTCCACCAGCTCAAATCGACACCGCGGTAGTCAACGCCCGCGTAGGTTTCGGCCCCGACTGGCCAATGGGCGAACTCAGGTTTGCCATGCTGCACTGCGAATTCGACGTCAGGCGGAAAGAGCACTTGATACTGCTCGTTTGCATGCACGCCTGGATTTATCCAAAACAAGATCGGATGCGCATAGGGGGTGCGATTGAAGATTCGGGCGCTCATCTCGATGTACGAACGCCCCGGATACAATGTCACACCAACAATCCATTTCAGCCTGTGCCGCCACTCGGTCTCACCGATCCAAACCGTCTTGCTGCCGTCCGGGCGTGTTTCAAGCGTGTAATCTACAGGCATGAAACTTGTCGCTCTGTGATGATGCGGAACATTCCACTCGACACCTCCTGATATCCATGCGCCCAGCATGCCAATCAAAGCCGGTTTGATGACATGTTGGCGGTAGAAAAAGTCATAGTCATTCGACTTGTCTTTTGCGATGGAAATGCGCCCGCCAAGCTCGGGCATCACCGCCAATTGCACGTATTCATTTTCCAGGTAAACCAGCCGGTAGCTCTTGTTTTGCCGCTCATCGGTTAGCTTGTCCAAGACCGGATACGGATAGAACGTTGCTCTTGCGCCCTGGTATGTTCGGCCGCTGTAAAAGCGGGGGTTTGGATCGGGCGGCCCGACCACATACGTTGGAATGACCTCGTTTGTTTCCCACAACTGCACTTCTGCGGCGGCGAACTGTGAGCCAAGTGTCAGCGCCAGTAGGACTGCCAACGGTAAAGTGTTGCGCAATTTGGAGCCGTTCTGAGAACAGGAAACCGTCATAGTCATGGCACCGATAATGATGACATTGGCGCTCCGCCACAGCGAGCAAATTTGCCTTTTGTCTTTCTATCGACGATTATGGCCGGCGTGTTTGCCATAATCATCGAGCGGAAGGCATGGCGCCGGATAGCGAGAGTTTGCTTGTACTCGTTTCTCGGGCTTTGCCTTTGCCTGGGTTTGTGGTTCACGCCGGCCGTTTACCATCGTGTCTATTTGTTTCCGCGCATCAAATCTGAGCTGAACGTTTTGAGGTCAACGCTGACGCTCGGCCAACCTCCGGCCGGATGGAAAGAGTTCAAGGGCGTTGTTCACAGTCATTCGCACTTGTCTCACGACTGCGAAGTGTCGTTTGAGGAGATACTGAGCGTGCTACAGCGAACTGGCCGCGATTTCATTTGCATGAGTGACCACTGCACCAAAGGTTTGGCGGATTTCAGTCTCCAATGGCGCGGCCTTCACGAAGGCAAACTGTTCATTCCCGGATTTGAAATGAGGCGTGGTTTTATGCCGTTCGGAGTCGCATCGAATGTTGTGCTGACAAACAGCGCGGACGACGGTCTGCTTGCACAACAAATCGCCGCCGGCGGAGGGCTGCTGTTCTATGCGCATCCGGAAGAACCGCGCGACTGGGACCGGGCGGAACTGGCCGGGATGGAGATTTACAATACCCACGCAGACTTCAAGGATGAGCGTTGGGCATTGCTGAACATCTTGCCGGACGTTCTGCTAAATCATGATCGGCATCCCGATCTTGTCTTGCGGACCATTTTTGACAGGCCAACGTCTAATTTGATCAAATGGGACGCGTTGAATCGCACTCGGCACATCAGTGGCGTTGGTGGCAACGACTGCCATCAAAATGCCGGCCTGAGAATCTGGTGCACAACCACAAACACAATCCGCGTCGAAGATACCAGCCCGAAAACACTGTTCGAGTTGCGACTGAATCTGATCACGCGCCTTGTTGCATCCGGTTTGTTTGGCAAACTCGACCCCGGGAGAAAGCTCTTTCAACTCCAGCTTGACCCGTACGAACTGATGGTACAGCACGTGACCACGCATGTCTGGGCGCACGCTTTGAATGAACAAGAGATTCTCGATTCACTCCGAATTGGGCGAGGGTTTGTCGGTTTTGACCTGCTCGTTGACAGCACGGGCTTTGTGTGGTTCGCCGAAAACGCCACAGGAACGGCTTTGCCCGGGGAACATCTGACTTTCGACACGGAAACGCACTTCCGCGGTCACAGCCCGTGCCGGTGCAGGATTACGATTCTCAAGGACGGAACCCCGGTTTACCAGACAGAAGGCGAATCATTTGAGTGGCAACCTTCAGAGCCCGGCATATACCGCGTGGAAGCCGAACTCAAGCTGGTTGGAAAATGGACGCCGTGGGTCTATTCAAATCCAATCCGATTGCCAATACGTTGAGAGCGGCCTTGGGAACAAAGGAGCTGATCTCGACGTATTCAGGCACTTTTGATCCGTCGGGGCTTCGCTCCGAGCAATGATCGTTTTCGCCGTGCGGTCCGAGTCCGTCAATTGTCGGCACTGCGCGCCATAGCAGGTTCCCATCGCTTAGGCCGCCGCGTTCCTCGCCTTCGACCTCAAATCCAAGTTCTGTGGCGGCGCGCTGCCAGACTTCCAGCAGAGAATCGGTTGCCGGGTTACGTGGCCACGGGGCGGTCTCGCTCAAGAACTCAACGTTTATGTTGCATGGGAATCCGTCTGCGGGGCTTCGGACCTCGCCCGGGCCTCGGAGACCCAGCAAAGCGGATTTTGCCTCCTCGAACACGTCCGTTCGAAAAGCGCGCAGTTCGCCCTCAGCAACGGCGAAATGCGGTACTCGGTTCAGACCACCACCGCCTCTGATCAAACCCACGTTAAACGTGAGATCGCACGAGTAATCTGTAAACGATGAGATTCGCTGCACGACACGGCCCAACTCGACAATTGCGTTGGCTCCCTGCGGATGGCGTCCTCCGGCGTGAGCGCCCCGGCCGGTCACGGTAACTCGCCACGTGGCACGGCCTTTTCGTGCCACAACCAATCTACGTGTCTGACCGCGCCTGCCTTCAGATTCAAACACGAGCGCAGCAATCGTGTCTTTGTCAAACCGATCACGGCATACACGGCCAAAGTCGTGCGAAGTCGTTTCTTCCGACGAGTTGAAAAACAGCCGCCAGCCCAAACGATCGAAAACCGCTGGCATCAATTCCCGGATTGTTCTGAGCACAAGCCACATCATCACTGTGCCGCCTTTGATGTCATGGGTGCCTGGCCCGTATATCCGATCGCCTTCAATCTGCCAGCGGAAGTTGTTCAGTTCTTCTTCCTCCGGGGGGAAAACGGTGTCGAGATGTGAGACCATGGCCACGTTGGCGTTTGAACTGCCATGGCGAGTCAAGACAAGGTGATCGCCCCACTCTGGGTTTTCGGATGGGACTTTTTCGGGCTTGAACCCGAGCTGGGCGAAAACGTCGGCGGTGAGATCGCCGAGCCTGTTCACGCCGGCACGGTTTTCGGTCCAACTGTTGATCTCGACCATCTGCCGCAGCAGATCAATCGCCTCGGGCAATTGTCGTGTCAGTGAGTCAAAAAGAACTGTTTTGTCCAACATCGCCTGATCAGCGTGGCTATTCCCGCGTGGGCGGTCAAGACTGCTTGTCTGTGTGGGGGGCGAGTCTTGAGGCGTATGCGGAGTGCCAAGCCTGCAACTTGGGCGGTCGCGACGAATCTGACGTGCGGCCATCCGAGTGAAATCAGGATGAATTGGGTTGTCACAGAACGCGCGGCATGGTTTTCTTTGGCCAGGAAGAATGTTAGGTCACGAAACCTGCATTACAATGGTCATGGTGCATGCAACCTGTGACGGGTTGCGCAACAACAGGAGGTGTCCCAAATGAATTCCCATTGCTCACGTCGTTGTTTCATTCGTACTACATCAGCCGGTTTGATTGGTTTGGGGGCGTTGGCTGCCGGTTTGCATCGGATTTCGTTCGTTGCAAACGCCGCCGCCGCTGCCCCGGGTCAGAAAGTTAAAGTGGGCAAGGTTTACCTCGGCAACCCCCATCCGGGCTGGCCGAGCTACGCAGTCGATCTTGAAGCCGAGGTCCGCAAGTTCGAGGAGCAGTTTGGACGGCTTGGCAGCCAGTTCGCAGACGTCGAGTTCGTTGACGCGGGCTTGATTTCTGCGGACCAGCAACTTGGCGCAGCCAAAGAAAAACTCAAGGATGTTGACGGGATTCTGGCAATACATCTTACGCTCGGGACCGGCCAGCGCATCAAGAGCCTGCTTGAATTGAACCGGCCGATAATGATGTTCACGCTGCCGTACAGTGGACATGAATGGCATATTGTTGCAGCTCTGCAACGCGAGGGAAAACCGATTGAAGTGTTGCCAAGCAGCGATTACGCGGATTTGGCAGTCGCAGTGCGCCCGTTCAGGGCAATTCGTCGGCTCCGTGACACGCGCATCTTGCACGTCAGCCAGGGGCCTGCAGACGCAGGTTATGTCAAGGCCGTGAAAGCGAAATTCGGAACCGAGATTGTGTCCATCCTTCTGCCGGAGCTCGAGCAGGCATATGCATCGGCAAACATGGACGAAGCGCGAGCGGATGCCGAGCGATGGATCAAAGAAGCCGAGAAGGTTGTTGAGCCGAGCCAGGAGGAGATTCTGAAGTCATCGCGCATGTATGTGGCGATGAAGAACCTGCTTGCCAAGCACGGGGCAGTGGCCATCACGATGAACTGCCTTGGCATGGGATTGATGGATCGGAACATGGGATATCCGTGCCTTGGCTTTGTGCGGTTCAACAACGAGGGGCGCGCCGGTGTTTGCGAGGCCGACTTGAAGTCCACGATGACCCAGCTCATTTTCACCTATTTGGTCGGGAGAACAGGGTTTGTGACTGATCCGGTCTTTGACATCGCCACCAGTTCAATCATCCATGCTCATTGTGTGGCAGCGACCCAGATGCTCGGCCCTGAGACGGCGCCGTCGCCTTATGTGATTCGTAGTCATCTTGAAGACAACCGGGGCGCGTCGCTCCAAGTGCGGCTGCCTGTGGGACATCCGGTTTGCATGGCGAGGTTGATCGGGACAGATCTAATGCTCTTCTCAAACGGGACGGCTGTTGACAGTCCGTTTGTTGAACGGGCTTGCCGCACCAAACTCACCATGCGTGTCGAGAACATCGACAAGTTCGTCGAGAACTGGTCATGCGGATTGCACCGGGTCGTTTTCTACGGCGATCACACGCGTGATGTGCGGCGGTTCTGCCGGTTCACGAACATAAAGTTGTTGCGGGAGGGAGTTGACGACCTGCACAACGTGCCGGGGCTCGAGTGGGAGAGCTATGTCCATGCGTGAGCCTTGTACACGCCGGTCGTTTTTGCGAAGGGCACTGCCGGTTGTTCCGTGCGTGGCGATGGTGCGCGGGTTGGGGGCTTCGCAGGTGGGGCCAACCGTGGCAGAAGAGGGGCGTGGCCTGACCGTGTACCAGTTGGGGCCGATCATCTGGGTGAGGTGGGACAACCGGGTGTTGCTGGCATACCGGGCGCATGAATCTCAGAAGTATCCTTACATATACCCCGTTGCAGGACCCGTGACGGGCCTTTCACTGACAGCGGAGACCGCACTGCCGTGGCCGCATCACAGGTCGTTGTTTTTCGCCTGTGACCGAGTTAACGGCGGCAACTACTGGCAGGAGGAGTTCGCCGCCGGACGAATAGTATCGGCGGGGCCAACTGTCGGCCCGGTCGTGAACAACACGGTCGAAATCAGGGATGCCTGTGAATGGCGCAAGCCAGGTGAATCTGCTGTTATGCGCGATGAGCGGCGCATCAAGGTGATCGTGGCCGGTTCAGGCCTCTACAGCATCGATTGGGCGATCAGGTGGATCGCCCAAACGGACGTGACCGTTCAGAAGACGAACCATTCGCTGTTTGCCCTGCGGGCTGCGCCGGACATAACGCCTTTGAACGGAGGCGTTCTCGTCAACGCTCAGGGTTTGTCAGGCGAAAAAGCCACGTTTGGGCAAAGATCAGAATGGTGCGCATTTTACGGTAAACGCAACGGCGGCAAGGACATGCAGGTTGAAGGAATTGCATTGTTTGATCACCCGAAGAATCCATGGGCGCCCTGTCAATGGTTTACGCGCGACTACGGTTTCATATCTCCGACGCCTTTCAATTTCCGCGATGAACCATGGAAGTTGGCTGCGGGGCAATCTGTGATTCTGCGTTATCTTGTTGTGGCTCACGCGGGCGCTCCCGAAGAAGCGGGCTTGCAGAAGCTTTATCTTTCCTGGGTTGCGGGTGGTTGACGGGCTTGCATTTTTGGCTTGCGAAACAGGCTCGACACCGCATATGAAAGCGGCATGAACAACCAATCCACTCAAACTTCCTATCAACTTCCGGATTACATTCTAAGTGCTACACCGAATCCACCCGACAAGCGGGCGCCATGGTACAAGAGCACGGCGCCAACTTACGCGGGCATATTCTTGTGGTTTGTTTTCTGGCAAGAAGCACTCAAGTCAAGCAACCTCGGGGGAACCCTCAGCCACGGTGTGTTGCTGGGCTTGGTGGCGTTGGTCGTGGGCGCTGCCATCTGCCATTATTTGTTTTACTTGGTGCCGGGCATGCTTGGTCTGCAGACCGGTCTGCCCCTGTACATAGTTGGCACCTCGACCTTCGGCGCGCAGGGCGGTTTCATTATGCCTGGCTTTTTGATGGGCGTATTGCAGTTCGGCTGGTTGGGGGTCAACGTTTGTTTCTCCTCACTTGCTTTGGCGGAGGTGATACCGATTCCTGCCAAGGTTCTGATGGTTATTTACGGTGTGCTTGCGGCATTTGTTGGATTGAAAGGGATACAATACGTTGCCAAGGTTGCGACGTATGTTCCGCTGGTGGCTGTTGTCACACTGATTGCACTTGTGGTTTCAACAATTGGCAATGTGGGCAGTTTCGATCCGCAAAAGCTCATTGAAACCCAGAAGGAATTCCTCGCTCAAAACAATCTCGCCCCGGCCGCTCCGCCCCTGAGTGCATTTGGCGTGTTTGCGGTAATCGTTGCCAATGTGGTCGGCTTTTTCGCCACTGCCGGCGCGGCAGGCGTGGATTTCGGAATGAACAACCGTGACAAAAGAGATGTTTCCATGGGCGGGTTGGTTGGGATTGCCCTGGCAACGATCCTGATCGCCGGTGCGGCGTTGCTGGTGATTGCCGGTGTGTATGGCTCGCCTGAATTGAAACAGAAAGCCCTCGAAGCCGGCAAGAACGCCAAGGGCGGAGCGGCGTTCATTTTGGACGCGTTCAATCTGATTCCTGTGGTACTTGGTGCCGGTGCGGGCAAATGGTTGATGTTCCTGCTTGCGGTTGCTGCGTTTCCGCCGGCGTGTTTCTCGTCGTTCATTGCGGCGAACAGCTTCAAGACAACTTTGCCAAAGGTTAATCCTTTCATTTCCGTGGGAATCGGTGCTGCTGTGAGTATCATCCTTGCGTTGAGCGGTTACGCTGGCGACGCGGCAGCGAAAGTGTTTCCGATCATCGGCGCATCGTTCGGCCCGATCTGCGGTGCAATGGCTGTTGATTATCTCCTTGCGGGCAAGAAATGGAGCGGTCCAAGAGCCGGTTTCAATCCTGCCGGGTGGATCGCGTGGGCGCTTGGCTTCATTGTGGGCATTTCTCCGTTCTTGAAGCTTGGCGTGCCCTGTCCGCCAGTTGCGGCGTTTGTTGTGGGCGCGGTGGTTTATTACATTTGTGCCAAGGCAGGTTTGACCACTCCTGTTGTGCCAATCCCGGCAAAGACGGCCGGCGGCGCACAACAAGCAAAAGCCTGACATTAAAATTCGCTGGGCAATAGGACTGCGCTCTTGCCATTAGCGTGGCCGCGCTTTAGGGCCATGCCCCTCTTGTTTCCCTCGTTGAGGGTTGAGGGTTGAATCTTGCTGATTGAGCGTTATCAACGGCACACACTGGTCTGCATACAGACTGGGAACGTTCAACGCACAGCGTACAACTCTCAACGTTCAACGGCGCGAATGAAACGGCGCACAGCGTAGTGACGAGCCTGACCCCAATTACACCGTAAAAGCCTGCATAAGAGAGGGCGTGCGGTTCCGCACTCTGCGCTCGCGCGCAAGAGAGATAACCACAACGGGGGCTACAAAGACTGACGGAGCCGCAATGAGCAATGTCTGAATTGCGGTCTTCCGGCGAAAGGCGGGAGTTTGAGGCAGGGCCTCGCTAACTCACTGCCACAACAGAAACGCGGCCGTGATGCTCGCTGCGGACAACGCCATGAGCACGCGGGTCGAGGGCAGGTTCGCCGTCCACAACAAACCGGTACATGTGATGCCCGTGATGGAGCTGGACCTGGATTGACCATGAACCGTCTGGCTGGCGGTGCATTGGATGCGCTTCTGGATTCCAGTCGTTGAATTCCCCCACCAGGGCCACGCTTTTTGCATGTGGCGCCATGAAGAAAAAATTCACTGGTTTCAGCATTCTTTTGGCTGAATACCTGTGTAACGTGCCCTGTCGCGGATGCCGCGCACTCATTGCTTGTTGTTGCAACGCAGTAAAATCCATCATCAAGACTTGTCTTGTATTCTCTTGTCCGGCGATCTGAACGCTGATGCGCGCGGACCGGTTCGAATAACAGCAACATTTGTGCCGGTCAAGAGTTGTTTTCAAACCTGCGGGCGATTTCCCTTTGGCGTTGCAAGCGAAAGCGCGCGCGCTCATTCTTGGCCGCGGATTTCGCATTGTTTTTGTTTTGAACCAAACGCGTTTGATGACAGAACCCAAAATCACTCCTGAATTGGTGCAGAAGCATGGTCTCACCCCTGAGGAATACGGCCAGATTCTTCGTATTCTTGGCCGCGAACCGACATACACAGAACTGGGTATATTCTCCGTGATGTGGAGCGAACACTGCTCGTACAAGAACACAAAGCCGCTGTTGCGAACCTTTCCGACGCGGGCGCCATGGGTGCTTGTCGGAGCCGGCGAAGAGAACGCAGGCATAGTCGATATTGGCGACGGGTTGGCAATCGCTTTCAAGATGGAATCTCACAACCATCCCAGCGCGGTCGAACCGTTTCAGGGCGCTGCGACCGGTGTTGGCGGGATTATTAGGGACATATTCACCATGGGCGCGCGGCCTGTGTGCGCGCTTGATTCTCTGCGGTTTGGCGAACTGACAGATCCGGAGGTGCGCCGGTTGTTCACGGGCGTCGTGGGCGGAATTGCGCATTACGGCAATTGCTTCGGCATTCCAACGCTGGCAGGTGAAGTGTATTTCGATCCGAGCTATGCGGGGAACCCGCTGGTGAACGTGCTTTGTCTGGGTGTGCTCAGGCACGACCAAATCGCCCGGGGTCGCGCCTGTGGTGTGGGCAACCCGGTGTTTTATGTTGGACCGGCCACGGGCCGCGACGGTTTGGCAGGCGCAGCATTCGCGTCACAGGATTTGACCGAGGAATCCGCTGAGATTCAGCGTGGTGCAGTTCAGGTGGGCGACCCTTTCATGGAAAAACTCGTGTGCGAAGCGTGCCTCGAGTTGCTTGCCACCGGCGCCGTTGCAGGAATCCAGGACATGGGCGCCGCGGGGCTGACATGTTCAACCTGCGAAACGGCAGCACGTGCGCATACGGGCATAGACATCGACCTCGACAAGGTCCCGCAACGCGCGCCGAACATGACAGCTTACGAGATCATGCTCAGTGAGTCGCAGGAGCGAATGCTGATAATTGTCCATCGCGGACGCGAAGAGGAGGTAAAGCGGACATTCGAGAAGTGGGACCTGCCGTGGGCGGAAATCGGCAGGGTAACAGACACCGGCCGCATGGTCGTCAGACACAAAGGCCAGGTAGTGGCCGATATTCCAGCAAAAATGATCGCTACCGAGTCGCCCGTTTATTCGCGCGAAGCCAGGGAACCCTCGTACATCGAGTCCGTGAGGGCATTCCGGTTGGATGGCATTGCCGATGTGGCTGCTCCCGTGCCGGTTCTCAACAAACTCTTGTCGTGGCCGACAATCGCGTCGAAGAACTGGGTGTATCGCCAGTACGATCACATGGTCCGGGACAACACTGTTGTTTGTCCCGGCAGCGACGCTGCAGTGATCCGCATCAAGGCGGACTCAATTCCGCCCCTTGGAGGCGATGGCGATAAAGCGGCGGCCCCCGAGGAAACAGCAGTTCCGGAGAAGTACATAGCCCTGACTTCGGACTGCAACGGCGGTTATGTTTACCTGGATCCGTATGAGGGCGGCAAAGCAGCGGTTGTCGAGGCTGCGCGGAATCTCGTTTGCGCTGGTGCCCGGCCGTTGGCCATCACAGATAACCTTAACTTTGGCAATCCGTACAATCCTGAGTTGTTCTGGCAACTGCGCGAGTCGGTCCGCGGCATAGCCGATGCCTGTCGCGCCCTTAACACGCCCGTAACAGGCGGGAATTGTTCGCTTTACAACCAAAGTCCTGCAGGCCCAATAGACCCCACACCAACAATTGGTATGGTGGGATTGATCGAGCGCCGCGAGCATATAACCACGCAATGGTTCAAGGACGAAGGTGACGCTGTTATTCTGATAGGCAATGCCGTTGACCGCTCGGATGCGCTCGAAGGCCTTGGCGGGTCAGCGTACCTCAAGGTCGAGCATGGGTTGAAAACCGGCACCCCGCCCAGATGCGACCTCGAAAAGGCGAGATTGCTCAACACGTCGATCCTGAGTCTCATTTGCAGCGGCGATATCAAGAGCGCGCATGATTGCAGCGAGGGCGGGCTGGCGGTCTGCCTTGCCGAGTGTTGCATCAGCCACCTCGAGGCCCGAAACACACCGCGGCTGATCGGCGCTGAAATCGACCTTTCTGATGTCGAGTCTTCCATCGAGAAAGAAAGCGGCGCGCTGCCGCGGCTTGATTCACTGTTGTTCGGCGAAACACAACATCGCATCGTGATCACCACGTCAGACCTCGACGCAGCCAAGGTCCTTGCACGCGCCAAGCTGCTTGGTCTTGTTGCATGCCGCATTGGACGTGTTGGTGGCGACGCGCTTGCTGTGAAGACCCGTCGTGGTGAATGGCGATGGCCGGTTGCCGAGCTGCACGATCTGTGGTGGAACTCGATAGCCCGCATATTTCGCAACCCGGCGTAGCCGGAACCAAAGTCGCCTGAAGGGCAGTGACACGGTGCCTGCGCTCCCTCGCGCCCATAAAGCCATTCGATTGGCAAACCCGCAGCCCGGTTGAACGTTGCGAGTTGAAGGTTGTACGTTGGACGTTGAACATGTCGATAGCTTGATCAGTTTGGTCTTCTGTTTGAGAACGTTCAACGTACAACGCTCAACGTGCAACGTTCAGAGGTATTACTGCTTGATGAATGCTCGTTGCAAAGCCGCCTGAAGGCGGGACTCTAACGGCCGTGGGTCCGGCATCGCCCAATGCGCAGCAAAACCCATCGCTGCCAGACTTCCGCGTTTACGCGGAAAAGTGAAAGTTTTGCGGTCCTCACTGTGATACGCCAGCCCCTTGCGCCTGCCCCCAAGGGGCGATCTGCGCCGCTCCGAACCGACTACGTGTCTGTCCCCATGCGGCCCCGTTGGATCGCGCTGCTGATCCCGATGGTTTCTCAGGGGCTGCCGCGGATGCGGTGGGCGTTGGTAGGCGCGAAGCGTTTGGAGTGCGGCAGCTTGCTGCCGCTTTGTTTCTATGCGCAAGCAACGTGTCTGTCCCCATATTCCCCATCATCCCGATGACCGGTCATGCGACCCGTTTCGATCCTCCAAATCGGGCCACCGAACATGCACCGGTTGGGTGCGGCGAAGAATCGCCGCGCTCCCGCAGCGCGTTGGAAACCGCAACGGCGGCTGGAGCGCGGCCGTCCCCGGCCGCATCAACGTGACGACCGACCCTATGCCCCGTTTAGATCGGGCAAATGCGGCGCCCGAACATTCACCGGCTGGGGATGCGCAAACAACGTGTCTGTCCCCTTATCGGCATCCGAGGGTTCCTCCACAGACTTCGGCAGCCGCCGATTGGAACAAGGGGCAATTGGCGGGCCACGCCGCAATCAGGGGGCGAAACCCAAACTGCGGGCTGGTTCGTGTTGTCTGCAATCTCGGGAGGGCCCTTCCTGCAGCCAAGCTGCCGCCGCGTGCAGTCCGGGACAGGACCGATACTGGGTTCCGAATTGGACGATCCGGCCGGCGCGCTTTGTCTCCTCGACCATTCGCGCGCCTTCCTCGACGCTGCGTGATACGGTTTTCTCCACATAGACATCCTTGCCGGCCCGGAGTGCCCAGACCGTTAGGAGCGCGTGCCAATGGTTGGGTGTGGCAATGACGACCACGTCCACATCGTCGCGTTCCAGGACGCGGCGCGGGTCGGTGGCCGCAAAGGGCGTCATACCTTTCTGCGTGAGCTTGTCCACGTGGGCTGCCAGACGTTTGGGGTCCGGCTCGCCCAGCGCAGTCACGCGCACGCCAGGTTCCTGGGAGAGGCGTTCGACATGTTGCCCTCCCTTGCCGCCGAGACCGATGACAGCAAGGCGGAGGTCGTCATGCCCGCCCAGCGTCTGGTGGCTGAAGCAGACAAGGCCGGCGCCGGCGAGCGCGGAGACAGTGGTGAGGAATTGTCTTCGGTTCATGACAAGATCGCAGGGCTTTGGAGTTTCAAAATGTGCAAATCTAAGCGGCGATCACAGGGAAGTCCACGCCGGACAATGGGCCATCGGTGCCACAGTGGGATGTGGTAGTCGCCCCGGCGGCGTTCTTGTGCTGAGGCGGCCATCGGTGTCGCGAGTGAGATCATTACCATGTCTTGCGCACGGGGGCCATCACTTGTCTGCCGCCAGAGCCGGTCGGTGTGAGCGATGTCGCTGGTGCGGTCGGCAGCCCGACGCGGCGCCGACTCGCAGGCAAGTGCAGTTACAGCGGCGGGACTGGATTGGAGAAAGGCGCAGCGATTCATCGTTCCGAGTTCTTTACCGGTCGGCGAAGCACTTCGAGAATCGCCGAGTTGTCGAGTTCGCCCAGCTCGGCGGCCTCGGCCTGCTCGAGCAAGCGGCGATGGGTCTCCGTTAGCGGGAGCGGCAGACCCGCGGCGCGGGCTGTCTGGAGCATCAAACGCACATCCTTGAGGTGTTGAGACAGCTTTGCCTGCACGGCGTAATCGCGCTCGACCAGCTTGCGCCCCTTCACATCCATCGCACGCGAATAGGCGTTGCTGCTTTTGAGCACTTCGAGGGCGGCGGCGGGTGCCACGCCAATGGCCTCGGCGAAAGCGAGGCCTTCCGCCAAAGCCGCGCGGTTGAGGCCCAGCACGAGATTGCTGATCAGCTTCATCTTGGCCGCACTGCCACACGGACCCACGTGAAACACGTTTCGTCCGAGCACTGGCCACAGGTCGGCGCAGGCGTCAAATGCTGCGCGGTCGCCCCCCACGATGACCGTGGCTTCGCCGCGGCGCGTCTGCTCGCTAGAGCCCGAGATGGGCGCATCGAGGTAGTGCACCCTGCGCGCCGCCAATCGTTCGCCGAGCGCGGCTGTCTGTGCTGGATCACCGGTGGTGGTATCCAGAATGATCTGGCCCGGCTGTAAGCCGGACTCCATCTGTTGCAGCACTTCTGCCACCACGTCGCTCGTGTAAAGGCTGACGATCACGCGCCGGCACAAGGCGAGCGGATTCTCGGCCCATTCGGCGCCACGCGCCAACAGCGGCGTCGCTTTCTCGCGCGTGCGGTTCCACACCGCGACACGGTAGCCGTGTTCCAGGAGCCGTTCCGTGATCGCGGTCCCCATCAGGCCGAGACCGATCATCCCGACCGGCTCATTGGCACTTGAGTCTTCAACCAGTGGCTTCAATGGCTTTGTCATACTTGGGTTTCTGCTCCACATAGGCTGGCGTGGATTAAGGCGTTGGTCGGTCAAGGGGACGAGAAGTGCTGGATGGGCTGGAGCGTCACCGGGCCGAGCAGGCCGGCGTCTTGCAAAGGCCAATTCGATGCGTCGAAAGGGCGGTACGTGATGCTGACGAAATTGATGTCGTGAAAATTCTTCCATTGAACGCCCCGACGGTCGAGATCGCGAATCCGGTTGGCGGCGGTGCTGGTCACTTCGATGTCGAGCCGGTTGTCACGCGGTTTGAGGCCGGTCAACTCGACACGGAACGGGGCCAGGAAAACCGTGCCGAGCTCGCGCCCATTCAAGCGGACGCGGGCGCTCTGGGCGACCCTGCCCAGATCGAGTTGGAAAGACTGGGCTGCGAGAGGCGCATCGAAGGCGAGGGTGTAACGGGCCGTGCCGGCGAAGCGATGGGCGGCTTCACTGCCGGCCTGCGTCCATGATCCCAGCCTGTCCGTCTCGAAGGGCGCTGGCAACTCAGGGCCGCCTTCGATGAATTCGACGTGCCAGCGACCGGCAAGCTCCGTTGTGGCGCCGGCGGGTTTCGCGTAGAGCCACGGCGAAGTGCCGGAAAGCTGGCGGTCCACGGCGCGCAAGATCATCGACTGGTGCGGCTCGAGACGCAGGAAAACACGCACGTCGCCGCGGGCACCGGAGCGCACAGCGCCCAGACCGCTGCGGCCTGTCAATGGATCGAGCAACAAGACCTCCCGGGCCTGGCGCGCCAATGGCACCCACCCCTCGAAGGCTTCGGCACCCCGGTTCACCAGGAAATAGTGCGCGCCCTCAGGAATGGCCCGACGCACAAAGGCGAGTTGCCCCCCTTCGCTCAGCGTCTCGTGACGGATTCTGGCGCACTCGAGGGCCGGGCGCGCGGCGCCCACGAGCACACGGCCTTTGCCAATCTTGGCTTGGCGGAGGTCTTCTTTTGCGAGCGGTTTGAAACGCAGCGGAGCAACGAGGGTCCGCAATTCGCGTCGGCGTTCCTCGATCGCCGCGCGACCGGGGACGTCCTGCGGCAAGGCGTGCTCGAACACGATCGTGGCTCCGGCGCGTGCCAGGTCGAGCATGGTACGCAGAGTGTCAATCGGGACATACCGGCAGCGGGGCACGAGGAGCGCGCGGTACTGGCCGCCTGGCAGTGCGATGTTCCGGTTCACCACCCGGGCCGTGGCGAGTTGGCGATCCGAGACGAAGTCGAAAGCATAGCCTTGAATCCAGAGGGAACGGGCCAGTGGGCCGATTGCTTGGCCCTCGAACCAGTGACGGCGATGGACCGAGAGTTCCTCGACCAACGGTTTCTGGTCGTACCACAGGTCATGAATCGGCCAGTACAGCAACACGTCATTGTCGGCCCGGCCTGACTGGAGAATGGACTGGCAGCGGGTGACATAGGCATTGAGCGCCGGCAGATCGCGCCAAATGGGATTGCGCGGATTCAACTGCGTGGCGGCGTAGAACAGCCAACCCGGCCAGGCGGCTTCGTCTGGCGAGTAACAAGTGCCGTGATAGAACACGTGGTTGACGCCGGCCAAGAAGAGATCATCCACGTTGCCCTTGAGGTCCGCCAACGTCTCGGTGAAATTCTCCGCGACCCATGTGCCCGTCTCGGCCGCGACCAACGGCCGGCCGACGACATGCGCGGCCGACGACGCGAACTTCGAGACCAGGATGTCACGGTCTTTGGCGAACATCTCCGTTTCCGGAATATCCGCCGCCGCGTAAAGGTCGAGCAGGTGGCCGGGTGAGCCGTGCGCTTGGTTGCGCGTGAGCAAGCCGTGCCGACGCGCCCAATCCGCCCAGGGTTGTGTCAGCGACTCGAGCAGCAGATCAGCGAGGGTCTCGCGATAGTCACTTTGCACGCGCCGAGCCAGGTCGTTGGTGGTTGAACCGAAGAGCTCTGCCCGGTGGTCTTCAAGCCGGTAGCCGCGACGCCGGGCGAACTCCTCGGGCAGGTTGGGTGCCCAAGCAGCACCGTGGTACTCGTAGGAATCGTGATAGACGGCGCGTGGCTTGGGGCCGCTGTAGCGGGCAAAGGCGTCGTCAAAGCGCTGCAAATAGGCCTCGAGCGCAGGACGGTAGAACGGATTGAGCATCGGGCCTTCGCCTCCCGGCGCGGCGCGCTCGACCTCCGGTTGGCCTGCCGTGATGCTCACCTGACGGAGCCTCCAGCCCGGTCCCTCGGCCCGCCATGCGACGCGGCCGTCACTGTCCACGCGATCGGTCAGGTCCACGATGCAACCATCGTTCGTCTCGCCTAAGAGTGCCAGCAGCGACGGGCGGTCGGCGATCGCGGCCGGCTGCTGCCCCGCCTGCAGCTCGACCGTCCGGTGAGCGAGCCGCAGGCAGGACAATTCACGTGGTATATGCGGCCCACCGAAGTTCCAGCCTGTCCCCAGTGTCATATCGATTTCCAGGCCGAGCCGACCTGCCTCGCTCACGGCCACTCGCAGCGCGTCCATCCAAGCGGGACTCAAGTAGGAAAGGTAGCGCTGTTCCCAACCTTTCGCGCCATAAATGGGAACGATGTGCATGCCGCCGAGGCCCGCGTCGGCGTACCGCCGCAGTTCGCGGATCAGGTTGGTGGAATCCACAGCGCTGCCCATCCAATGCCAGTAGGCCCAAGGTTTCGCAGTGGCATCAGGTTCGGGCCAGGACGCTCTGGGCTTGGCTCCAAGGGACTCATGCGCTGATGTCGCCGGCTCTGCCGGCAGCCCCGCGAGGCAAGACACCACCCCCACGACCAGCGCCAAGAGGCGCAAGCGCGGCCCATCCTTCCGGCGATAGCCAGCAAGATTCACGTTTGTACGGGTTGCATCGGAACTACTCATCGAGCGAGTTCTTTGATCTCGTGGGGACAAACCAGATCGCCACCATGCCCAATCCGTAAATGAGCCCCGTCACCGCCCCGACTTTCGAATAACTGCCGCCCAGGGCAGCGAAGAGCGTGCCGGCAAAGAACACGCCAACGGCGGTGGCGAATCGGCCCGAGTTGTAGCACAGCCCGCTGCCGGTCGCGCGCACGCGCGTGGGGAATAGCTCCGGAAGACAGAGGGGTAGCCAGCCGAAAAACAGCGTGGCGACAAAGCCTTGGGCCAAGACCATCGGCAGGAAACCCGCCTCCAGCGGACGGGTCAGGGTGAACAAACCGCACGTCAGCGCGGTGGCCCCGAGGCTGATGAGAAAATAGGCGCGGCGCCGACCGATCCAGGCGGTGAAGGGAGAACCGCAGAAGCTGCCCAGCGTGGCGCCGGCCGCCCAACACAGGGTCGTCAGCGCCTTGTAACCTGGCTGGGTCGCGCCGCCGATCTTGTCCGCCCAAGGCACCATCCATTTGCTCGCCGCCCACGCTCCAACCAGCGGCACCGATCCGAGCGCAAGGCCCACCAGAGTGGTGCGAAGCAGCGGTGGACGGAACAGATCGCGCAACGGGCTCGACTGAGGGTGGGTTTTGGCCCCTGCGGCGGGCAGGTCCTTGCCCGCGAGATGCGGAGGCTGGACCAGGTTGAGTGCCTTGCGACTTGCGAGCCATTGCGGCGACTCCGGCAGCCAGAAGAAAGCGACGGTCCCGAGGGTAACCGGCAAGGCGGCAAAGTAGAAAATCCAACGCCACGACTCCGGCGTGACATGCCACCGGAAGGCCACCAGCGACAACAGCAGGTAACCGGTGTTGATCCCCGCACCGGCAACGCCCGCCACCAGGGGTCGCGACGCACCGGGCCAACATTCGGAAATCAACGCGACCGCGTTGGGCCACATCCCGCCCGCGCCAAGCCCGACCAGAAAACGCAGGCCGAGCATCTGCTCCTGGCTCTGGACTAAGCCCCCCAGCCCGGCAAAGAATGAATAGAACAACGCGCATACGCTGAAGGCCCGGGCCCGCCCGATGCGGTCGCCCAGGGTGCCCAAAGCGATCCCGCCGATCGCCGCGCCGAGCATAAGCGCGGCGGTGAACCGGGCAAACCACTCGCCGCCCAGAGTGTCGCTGTAGGCCGCGCCCAGTAGCGATTTCGAGACGGAGAGCGACGCCACCGGCATGAGACCCATCTCGACGCCGTCGAACAGGAGTCCCGCGAATCCGAGGCATAATACCAGGGCCCGCTGCTTGCCGCTCAACGTCAGCTCGGCGGCATCCAACGAACTTGCGCTGGTCTTCCCTGTTCTGGTATCAAGCATCCGCGGGCATTATCGTCCATAAGCCAGGCTGAAGTCGAGCGCCTGCAGCCCGGACCGCAGAGCTTCGATTTGATCGGCCGACAAAGGACGGACAGGGCGACGGAACGTCGGGCTGGGGAACTTGCCCAGTAGCCAGCGCGCGACGAAGTGGGCCGATCGGATCTCCGCTACATCAGTGCTTTATCTGATGGACTGATCCCTCGTCTAATGCGCGCCTTCTTTGCGACTCCCGCCGCGGCGGCCATGGGGCTCTCCCTCTCCCGCCGCGCCTGCGCATCGCCAACCCTCTCAACCCGCTCACCCGTGTTCAACCTTGGAGTCTAACCATGAACACGCTCTTTTCCACCATGGTGTGCGGCCCGCGGCTTTGCGGCCGCCGCTCCTGCGACGTTTATCTGATGCTCACCGAGTTCTCTGACTACCCACCCCGGCCTCGCCGGAACCAAAGTCGCCTAACGAGCAACGCCCACGGCTCTTGCCCCCCGGACCTTTAGTCACGCCGGGCTGCGAAATATGCCATGCGACTCCGTCGCAAGGAAGAGCAGGCTGATCCCAATTGTTTCTCACGCGCCGCCGCGGATGCAGTGGGCGTTGGCAGGCGCGAAGCGCTTGGAGTGCGGCAGCTTGCTGCCGCTTTGTTTCTATGCCCAAACAACGTGTCTGTCCCCATGTTCCCCATCAGCCCGACGACCGGTCATGCGACGCGTTTCGATCCCGCAAATCGGGCCACCGAACATACACCGGTTGGGTGCGGCGAAGAATCGCCGCGCTCCTGCCGGCGCGTTAGAAG
>JAAYVR010000247.1 GCA_012517065.1 Verrucomicrobiota bacterium
AAGAATGCCCGCGCTCCTGCACGCGGTCGAAGAAGCAACGGCGCCCGGGAGCGCGGCCGTCCCCGGCCGCATCAATCCGATGACCGGTCGTGTGCCTGTTTCAATCACGCAAAACCGTCGCCCGAGCGTTCACCGGCTGGGGGCGGGCAAGAATGCCCGCGCTCCTGCACGCGGTGGAAGAAGCAACGGCGCCCGGGAGCGCGGCCGTCCCTGGCCGCATCAATCCGATGACCGGTCGTGTACCTGTTTCAATCACGCAAACGCGTCGCCCGATCTTTGACCGGCTGGGAGCGGCGAAGAATCGCCGCGCTTCTCCCGGCACCAGAACATTCACCGGCTGTAGAAGGGCAAGAATGCCCGCGCTTGTGCCGTATCTGAGATGTGCAAGTTGGCGTGTCAGGAGGATTCTTGCGTTGGAGGCGACACTGTTTCACACTGGACCGAAAAATGACAGGATCGACAGAGAATGTCCGAACACAGTTTTTTGATTACGACAATCCGACACGGCCGCTTAAGTTGCGTGTAGGACCGGTCTTGCCGCGGTTCACCCTTGCCTACGAAATGTACGGCAAGATGAACTCTGACAAGTCGAACGTCATACTGGTCTATCACGCGATGACCGGCAGTCAACACGCGGCCGGAATCAATCCACACGTGCCGGGCGTGAATGGGCGATGGACCGATGAAATGAAAGTTGGGTGGTGGAATGATTTCATCGGACCAGGCAAGGCACTGGACACGCGGAAGTTCTGTGTGATTTGCGCAAACTATCTCGGGGGCTGCTATGGATCAACCGGACCGGCGTCGATCAATCCCGCAACGGGCAGGCGATGGGGACCGGCATTTCCGGTTCTCCGCATGATCGACATTGTGAATTCACAAATGCTTCTGCTTGATTATCTTGGCGTAAAGCAGTTGCACGCAGTCGTCGGAGCTTCGATAGGCGGTTTCCTTTGCCTGCTCACGGCCACAAAATACCCTGATCGAGTGCGCATCGTGGTTCCCATTGGCAGTGGCGTGGAAACGACGGTGTACCAGCGCATTTTGAATTTCGAACAGGTCACAGCAATTGAGGCCGACCCGAACTTCAAAGGTGGCGACTATTACGACGGTCCGAGGCCTGACATTGGCCTTGCGCTGGCGCGGCGAATCGCACACAAGACGTTCGTGTCGCTCGATGCCCTGAAAGAACGTGCCAGAGACGAGGTCGTCAGCCACAAACCGCCTCATGGTTGGTATGAGATGAACCACCCAATCGAGTCCTACATGCTGCACCAAGGGGAAAAATTTGTGAAACGCTTTGACGCGAACACGTACCTGAGAATCATCGATGCGTGGCAATGGTTCGATTTGGTGGCTGAGGCGGGCGCGCGCGGGTTCCTGTCCCTGTTCGCGAGGTGCAGGAAACAGGAGTTTCTTGTGTTCAGCATCGATTCTGATTTGTCGTTCGAGCCAGTCGAACAGGCCAAACTGGTCCAGTTGCTAAAGAGGGCGAAAGTGAATGTCATGTGGATCACGGTCCACTCCGAAAAGGGGCATGACGCTTTCCTGCTCGAACCCAAACTTTTCTCGCCGCATCTTGCGCAGGTGTTGGGGCGGTAGCCCGGACATTTCAGCGATTCCCTCCGCGTCAAATATGGCGATGCATTCAATCTGCTGAGATCTCCGGGCTTGAAACGGTGTGGCAAAGTAGCAACCGAGGTTCAAATATAACACTGCGACAGTTAGTCGATGGCCGTGAGCTGCTGACCACATATGAAAAAGCTGATGTCATTGGCTGCAAAAACTGCACTGGGTGCGTTCTTGCTCATCCTCTTGCTTTCAATTGTTTCTCTGGCGCCAGTGGACCATTCGGCGTGGGAAGCCACCGTGCTCGCACGGGAGTTGGAGTCAGCACTCAATGCAATTCGAACGCAAACAAATGTTGTCGTCGGACAACTTCGGGCCGGTTTTGGTCGGGCGAAACTGACGCCCAATCTCGGGGCAACTGTCAACGACCCGGAACAAGGTTTTTTTCAAGCGTTGCCTTTGGCAGGGTACGGCGCGCGCAAAGGGCGGCCTGCAACGGGTTTTCATGACGATCTTTGGGCAAAAGCTGTCGCGCTGGCCGTGAATGGTCGCACGGGCATCATGGTGAGTGCGGATGCGCTGATCATTCCCCGCGAGGTAGCTGAGATGACCGTTGACAGGTTAAAGGCGCGCGGCATTCAACGCAGCAATCTGTACTTCGGCGCCACGCATGCGCATTCGAGCATCGGAGGATGGGGCAGGGGAGTGGTTGCGGAAGCTTTTGCGGGCGGGTTCGTCCCTGAGTCGCGTGCATGGTTTGCACGGCAACTCGCGCTTGCTGCTGAGGCGGCGCTTGACGATCTGAGTCCGGCGCACGCAGGCGTGGCTTTCTTCGCAAGCACCAACCACGTAAAAAACAGGCTCGTGGGCGAACGCGGCAGTATAGATGCTGGCTTCAGAATCTTGAAGATTATTCAGGAGGACGGCGACCATGCAGTGCTTGGCAGTTACAGTGCGCATGCAACGGTGTTGCCCGCGAGCGTGATGCAATTCAGCGGCGATTACCCGGGGGCGTGGGCTGCCACGATGGAAAAGAACGGATGCGCACTCGCTTTGTTTTTCGCGGGTGGCGTTGGTAGCCATTCACCCCGTGCGGGCGCACCCGCGTGGGAAGGCGTCGAGCGTATGGGAGCCGAACTTGCCAGGTTTACCAAGGCGGCATTGAAACAGATTGAACCGACGAATCACGTCGCATTTGGGTTGGTCACTCTTCCATTGCGGTTGCCTGCGCTCCAGGTGCGCATCAGTGACGGAGTTCGGTTACGGCCGTGGCTTGCAAGTCTTCTCTTGCCAGTGGAGAAACAGACGATCGTTCAGGCATTGAGATTGGGTGATGCGACGTGGCTGTCAACGCCGTGCGATTTCAGTGGCGAGCTTGCGATGTCCCTTGCGATCCCGGAGGACCGCAAGCGAGTTACAGCGGTAACGAGTTTCAACGGGGATTACATTGGCTATGTCATCCCAAGCAAGTACTACCACATGGCCGGATACGAGCCGCGAACAATGTCGTTTTTCGGCCCGCAGATGCCGCAGTATATGGTGGCCGCCCTGCAAGGGGTTTATCAAGCCGTTTGGTAATAGCCGAAGAGAACGGAAGAAAACAGCGCGGCGCAGGTGCTGTCAACAACAGCGCAAACGTGCATGAACACAATGTGTTCGTCGCAGGCTTGACGTTCAGCCAGGCCGCGCCGTGCTGCGTTATTTCCCCATGAGGTGATCGAGCACCAACTGGTCAAGCGCGGCGTAATTCCGGTCTGCAATGAGCTTTTGCGCTTCGGCCTCGGGGAATGTGCGGGCTTTTTCGACCAACCTCAGGAACGTGCGTCGGCTGTTCTCCAAGTGGAGTGTCCAGTGCTCGACCTTTGTCGTCCTGAACGGGTGAACGTCGAAGGCAACGTATTCGCCTTTCTTGCCATATCCATTTCGCTCGAGGGCGCGGACCTGATTGAACGCGACGCGCAGATTGACGCTTCCGAAAGGCTTGTCTTGATCGAACTTCAGCCCGTTTTGGTCATTGAGATGTATTGACCACAGCTTGCCAAAGGCGCAGGCGAAATCGATTTCGTCTGCTGGATCGAGTCCGGCGAGGATGGCGTGCGCAGTTTCGATGAGGCAGCCGACGCGTTTTGGATCGGACGTCAGGTTCGCCAAGGCCAGTGCATGACCGATTGTTGGAATGTAAGCCACGTCCATTGGTTCATTTGGTTTTGGCTCGATGGCAATGCGTATCCGCGGATCGTGCTCGAGCATCTTGTTAATTGCGGTTACGAGCATGTCGATGCATTTGCGGGCGTTCTTGCTTTCGCGAATGTATGAGCCCTCGCGGGCGAGCCAGAGAACGATCACTTTGCTGCCCAGAATATTTGCGATGTCAATGCAACGGAGCGAACGCTCGATTGCGTATTGGCGGCATTTAGGATCGTTGCTTGTGTAAGCGCCGTCGATTGTCTGCGGGGCAAACCAAAGTCTGGGAGCGACAATCTCCGCTGCGACGCCGGCGTCGTCGAGTTTGCGTTTTAACTCCTTGGCTTCGGCGCGGACTTGGGCATCGGATTTCTCATCGACGTTGGGGACCGCGTCATCATCGTGAAACATCATCGCCTCGAACCCGAGCTCGGCCAATTTGGCAAGCTTCCAGTCAAATGTTTGGGGGGGACGCGTTGGGGGGCCGTAAGGGTCTTGGCCTTCGCTGATATTCCACGGACCGAAACAGAACTTGTACGTATGAGGTTTTGCCATAAGCGTATCGATGCGTTTTCGGTGAATCTAACTGACATGTTATGGGAATGGAAGCTTGTTGTTTGCACTTGCCGGAATGGGGTGTCTGTGGCATTGTGCGGGTGATATGAGCCTGAGGACAAAGTACGTTTTGTGGCTCTGTCTGGCAGGGCTGTTTTTCACGCCGTCGGTCACCGAGGCGCAAATCATTATTGTCCCAAAAACGCAAAGGGTTCAGCCGCGCCGAATGTATGGTCAGTACATGTCGCCACGTCAATACATGCGGCGGCTCGGGCCAAACACGCCCCAGCCAACGGCGCCTCCGCGGCAACCTGCACCCGCTCAGACTCCGGCTCAAGCTGGCAACGCCTCAGGAATCAAAAACTCGCCTGCTGTGGCGCCGCAACCCGTCCCACCGCCGCTGGGTGTACCCAAGATTGACCCGGAAAAGGAACGGCAACGCAAAGAAGCCGCACTGAAAAACTCGATCGAGTTTCTGAAGAAGCGCGCAGAAGCAGGGTCGCCCTCCGCTCAGTACGAACTGGGCAAGCGTTACATGACCGGTGACGGTGTCGAGAGAGACTTTGCATTGGCTCGCAAATGGCTCGAAGCCTCGGCAAAACAGGGCGAAGAAAACGCCAAGCTCAAGTTGTCAGAATTGGACAAGCTTGAAGGCGGACGGTAGGAACCGGGCAAGAAGAGCAGGGCAGGGGACCGGCAAAAGGCTTGAAGTGTGCTGCTGCACCAGCAGCGCGCGCTGAGGAGGCTGTATTACGCCGCACGCCAGTCGAGGAAGCCAGATTGACTTCTCCGTATCTGCTTCTCAAGCCGCCAGTAAGGCGGTAACAACGGTACCGATATGGTGCCAGGCACATAGTTTGTCCCAACCGGTGAATGTTTGGGCACCAGATTTGCGCGATCGAAAACGGTCGTGCGATCGGTCGTCGGCCAGATGCGGCCGGGGACGGTCGCGCTCCCGGTGCCGTTGCCTCTTCCGCCGCGCTGGCAGGAGCGCGGCGATTCTTCGCCGCACCCAACCGGTGAATGTTCGGGTACCGGACTTGCGTAATCGAAACCGGTCGCTGGCAGGTGAGGTCTGATCTTGGTGCTTTCGGGCTTCAGCCCCGCGGCCAGAATCGCATCCAACTACGGATTGGGCTTTGTGACAGGAGATCGCGCAGCAGTGCTTGAACATTTGCGGCGCGTGGTTCCTCAAGTTTACCGCAGAGCCATGCGGCGACTGCGTAGGCAATGGTTGCAAGCAGGAAGAACAGGCTGAACCGGTTGAGGCTGAACAGTGAGATTTGCACTGTTTTGCCGCCGAATGCATCGATCAACATGCCCCAAAATATCGGTGCGAGGCCGAGTGTGAGGCTGCTGACCACCGAATACAAAGCAAAGAAATGATCGCGTCCCATTGGGGGAATCACCGCCATGGCAAGGCGGGTATTGGCCATCGAGTACACTGCATAACCCAACCCCATGAACAGTTCCAAGCCCAGCACGTAAACAGGCATTGCACGAATTACGTTGCCTGACAGTGCAGTCCATCCCGCCAGTATCAGAAGCCACCCAACAATGCATACAATCAGCACAGGCTTGCTGCCGTGTTTGTCAAGTCTTGTGCCGAAAAGCGCCAGCCCGCCAAGCCCCCCGGCATAGGAGAAAGCCGTGATCAGCAGAATTGTTCCCTCCGACATGCTCGCCGCGCTCTTGAGGTACGCCACGCTAAATGCTGCCAGCCCACCGTACGCGATCGACCATGCGATGTTGAACTTCAGAAGTTTTCTGAAAGGAGTGTGCCTGGCAATCGCCAGCCACGGAACCCGCACGGCGCTTGCAGCGGGCGACTCGGGTCCTGCAGCATCAGGAATGCGTTTCAGAAAGCTGAGACTGACGACTCCCATGAACGCGCTGAAAGCGAATATTGCGGAAAAACGCCACGGCGAGGGCTGTTGCCCAAGCACGAATCCGGAGAACGCGAGTGTTAATGCACTGGCTCCGTTCACGCACGCTGAATCGCGGGCGAGGTATCGACCTCGCACTTCAGCGGGGACCAATGCGGTGATCCATGGCAACCACGCAGCGCTCGAGATGCCGCGGGAAAGGTTGAACCCAAACAGCAGGAACAGCAAAAGGGCGATTTGGCTCTGTGGCTCGAGAAATGCGGAGGTCAACGGAACCGCAGCGATAAGAAATATTATAACCACTCGCGTGCCCCAGCCGGCGAACACGAATCTCTTGTAGCCAACGCGCGAGATGTGTCGCGCAGCGGGAATTTGGAATATCACCAACAATGGCATCATGCCGGCGATTATGCCCAAAACAGTGGCGCTGGCTCCGAGGCTCTTCGCGTAAAGCACCATTGGACTGCCCAAGACTATCTGGAAAGACAACGCGTTGAACGTGGCAAACCAGTACGCGTTTGCCAGACCCGGGACCCACAGTCTCTCATCACCGGCATGTGCTTTGCCGAGTTCAGATTTCTCTTCGGACTGTTTCATGTGAGCGCCAGCGACAGAACAGAGTGATGGTTCCTTTTAACCCCTTTCCAAGCAAGTCAAGCTTAGCCCAACAACAACCTGTATCCACACCACATCAGGCTCATGTCCACCAACGCATGCGAGAGCCACGCACCCGCCAACGTTCCCTGTCGCGCGTACAACAAACTCCAAACAATACCTCCGATCATTGTGCTGATGCCAAAAACCATGCCCCAGCCGAGCCCGAAATAAACACTCGTAACGACGATGTGGTGCAGTGCGAAAGCCGCGCCAGCAACAAGATGCGCTGCTTTGCCTGGAACCAGCACTCGCAGTCGCCCGTAAACGAACCACCGCCAATAGTATTCTTCGACCAACGAATGCACTATCGAAATCGCAGCTGCGAACAGCCAGTAATGTTCCAGCACACCGAACAACTGCGCTTTTTCGCGAATGGCAGGCGCACTGGCATCAACAACTTCACGGAACGGCCCGGTTGCCATTACCAGAATTGCAATTCCAATAAACAGTCCCGTTGCGGCACCCAACGGTAGAGCGGCTATGTGTTGTCGCAGTGGCGGAAGGGCAGGGGAGCGATTTCGAAGAATGAGGAACCATGCCGTCAATGGCCAGACAACCGTGAACAGTTTTGTCGCAGTATAAACTATGCGTGCTATCAGCGGATCACAAATCAGAACGAAATACGCCAATGCACCCAGCGCCGGAATAACAAGCGCCGGGCCAATTGCAATCCAACACCGCAGTCGATCCCTCATGAACCCGTGGATTAGAAATCGGGCTGGCGATCCGTGCCAAGGGAATTCTGTTTGCCGGGGTTTCACGCAAGGAATGTTGCCCGGTGTGTTAGGCACGGTGAACATGTTGATGGCGCTGGCTTTTCCTCGATTTTGGAGTGGAATTGCGCAAGCTGGAGTGCTGTCGCATGCCATGCACATCAATGCGTCACACTGTGAGCGGTTCTTGACTGGGCAATGTTTGTAGCATATTGGATGCGCAGGGACTTCCGTGAAGAAGACCACTGATGTCAGGCGATCTGTTCTGCTGCAAGTAGGCGTTGGGATGCAAGGTCGTCAATCTGCGTTTTCGCATGGCAATGATGCCCGAACAAATTGAATGAAAGCGGCAGTTTTATACGGCAAAGAAACAATCCGGATCGAAGACATACCGGAACCTCCGCTCAAACCCGGCGAGGTTCGGGTCCGGATTGAAGCTGCATTGACTTGCGGTACAGACCTGAAAGTGTACCGGCGCGGGTATCATGCGCGCATGATCACGCCCCCGGCCGTTTTCGGCCACGAGCTGGCCGGGGTGATCGCTGAAAAGGACGGCACTGTGCAGGGCTGGAATGTGGGTGACAGAGTTGTGGTGGCGAATTCGGCGCCGTGCGGCCAGTGCGCGATGTGCAACGCAGGCCAGCCGAATCTGTGCGACGACCTCCAGTTCCTAAATGGCGCGTACGCTGAGTCGATCGTCGTCCCTGAAAGGTTTGTGCGGAAAAACATGCTCAGGCTCGGCGAGAAGACTGCTTTTGTCGATGCGGCACTGGCTGAGCCGTTGGCGTGCGTGGTGCTTGCCATCGAAGAGACCGGACTAAAGAACGGCGACCGGGTCCTCGTAATAGGCAGCGGCCCTATCGGGCTCATGTTTGTCAGCCTCGCCAGCAGGCACGGATGTGAAGTGACAGTCGCAGGACGGGGTGAACGACGGCTTGCAGCCGCACAACGTCTCGGCGCCGCCAAGACGATCGACGTTGCGGCCGCGGGATCTGACGTAAGTGAAGCTGTGAAGGCGGCGCGTGCAGAGCCGTTTGACGTTGTGATCGAGGCCGTGGGAAAGCCGGATGTTTGGGAAACAGCGGCAAAGCTGGTCAGAAAAGGCGGCAGAGTCAATTTCTTCGGCGGTTGTCCTTCCGGGACGAAAGTCTGTTTTGACACCGGCTGGCTGCATTACTCGAGCGTGCGATTGATGGCGAGTTTCCATCACACGCCAGTGACTTTTCGCCAGGCGCTTAATTACATCGAAAAGGGAGTCGTTCGGACGTCCGAGTTCATCGATGGCGAATGTCCGTTGAGTGAACTGCCGTTGCTGTTCCAGCGCATGGCAGCAAACAACCGCGCGTTTAAGACCCTTGTCAGAGTCAGAGAGTAGGGGAACGACTTGGCTGCGCCGAGATTTGTGGGCTGATCCGACTGTTTCGGGAAACAGCGCGTACGACAACCTTATAACATCCGTTTCGAGCCGGTGCCGGAGGCGGATATTGGCGGGCTGATAGCAGCGGGTGGTGCGGCTCTTTGGCTGTGGCAAAGAAGAAGTGCCACATCAGCGCGTCAGACGAATTTGCAGAGGTGCATCGCATGTCGCACGGGTCTGGGCGATCTTCGCAAGCCGTTTTGTAACCAAAGCCGCCAAACCATGAAGAAAGCTTCGCTTACTATGTGCCCCGACATTTTCGAACTTCCTTGGAAGCGATCGGTGAAAACAATCGGTACTTCGACGACTTTGAGGCCCTGTCGCCAGATCTTGTGCGTGAGCTCGATCTGAAAGCTGTAGCCGTTCGAACGAACAGCAGGAAGGTCAATGCTCTCCAGCGCGCGGCGGCGAAAACATTTGAACCCGCCGGTGGGATCTGTAAACGGCATGCCTGTTATCAATCTCACGTAACGGGCCGCCGACATGCTCAATATGAGCCGGTGAAGCGGCCAGTTTATCACACGGATACCATTAAGATATCGTGATCCCAGCACCAGATCGGCATCGCGCGCAGCATCAAGAAAACGAGGAATGTCATCTGGATTGTGAGAGAAATCGCCGTCCATTTCGAAGATGAACTGGTACGAGTGCTCGAGTGCCCACGCAAATCCGGCGCAGTACGCTCTGCCAAGTCCTTCCTTGGCCGTGCGATGCAGAACATGAACAGCGGGTTCCGCCGAAGCGATCTCGTCTGCGATCTGACCCGTGCCATCGGGAGAATTGTCGTCCACAACAAGGACGTCAACCGGGACCGGGAGGCCGAGCAGGCGGCGCGTCAATGGCCCCAGGTTGTCACGCTCGTTGTATGTAGGGATGATTATGAGAGTCTCGCTGGGCATGCCGGGTTCGAACAACGCGGTCAGTGTAGAAACCGGCTGATCACTGGCAAGCTAATCTTTCTGGAAGAATCACATCCGGCGACGGGCTCGTTGTTTGTGCATTCTCAGCCGGTGAATGTTCGGGCGCCGCATTTGCATGATCGAAACAGGTCATAGGGTTGGTTGTCACGTTGATGCGGCCGGGGACGGCCGCGCTCCCGAGCGTCGTTGCCTTTTCCAGCGCGTGTAGGAGCGCGGGCATTCTTGCCCGCACCCAGCCGGTGAACATTCGAGCGCAGGATTTGCATGATCGAAACAGGTCATAGGGTTGGTTGTCACGTTGATGCGGCCGAGGACGGCCGCGCTCCCGAGCGCCGTTGCTTTGTCCAACGCGTCTTGGGAGCGCGGGCATTCTTGCCCGCAGCCAGCCGGTCAAAGATCGGGCGACGGATTTGCCTGATTGAAACAGGTGCACGATCGGCCATCGGATTGATGCGGCCGAGGACGGCCGCGCTCCCGAGCGCCGTTGCGGTTTGCACAGATGGCGTTTGCGGCGTTGCCCACCGACCTGAGGGCGCGGTATTTTCGAGGGGACTGGGCCTGTCACCAAAGGGGGCTATTGGATTGGCTCAAGGACACTGAGCGGGCCAAGGAGCCGGGAGGCGATTGGGCGGATGCAGAGTGTTTGGTCGGTATTCGAATTGCCGACGCAGGCGACGGCGGCGGTAGCGTTGGAGCGCGGGAGGGGAGGAGGGGGAGGATAGCGGCAGGCCAAGGGCGGTGGTCTATAGAATGGGGGACGGTGGAAGTGTCTTCTGTGGAGGCGGTTGAGCGGTTTTTGTGAGCTCAAGGCGAGGTTTTTGGAGGTAGATAACAAAAGAATACGCCCCTGAGGGTTGGCTTTTCCCGAAACCCGTCGTTGCGCCCGGCTTAGGCGAGGATTTGGGTTGGGAAGCGAGGCTTGACAAGCTTCGGGGTTCAGTGGGACGATCGGACCTTGAACATACCGCATGGAAAACGGCGATAACAGAAACTTAACGAAAGGGAGTCTTGCTATGCTTCGGAAAAGTGCGTTGCCTGCAGTGCTGGTCTTCAAACTCGCCTTTTGGTTCAGTACCACTCTGACGGTGGCACAGGTGCCACTCATAGGTGTGTACGAGTTCAACAACAGCTACGACAACTCCTATGGAACACTGCCCAGTCTGCAGCCGATCCGCTCTCCGGGAGATACGATTGGATTCGACTCTGGGTGGTGGGTGTGGAACGGCGCCACCGGACGTGATGGGACGGGACTGAGTCTGAGTCTGCCTTCTCCCCTGAGCACCTATTCAATCGGCATGCGGTTCCAGCTTTCAGACACGGATTACTATAGGAAAATCATTGATTTCAGCGGACTGATCTCTGACTATGGATTATACGATTATTATGGGGTATTCAGACTATACGATACTCGGAAGAGCGGCGGTTCCATCTCCCCGAACACGCCGGTAACCATCGTTTTTACCCGGGACGACAGTACGAAAACCGCGAATCTGTACGTAAACGGGGATCCCGCGCCGGTACTGACAGCAACGGATTTGGGATCACTTTTTGCAGAAACGTCCGTACTTCATTTCTTCGTGGATGATTCCACGACGTCTGGTGAGTATTCCCCCGCTGGCCAGATTGATGAGCTTCGGATTTGGAACGCTGCTCTTTCTTCAAGCCAGGTGCCCAACGCTTTCGCCCCCATTCCGGAGCCCCGGCTCGGTGGCTTGGTCACCGCCGCGGCGATACTGGGCTTGGCGGTGACGCGGCGGATGTTGCGGCATCGCACGAGCAGCACGACCTCTGCATCTTAACAGGCTGTTGAAAAACGGGTAAATAGGAAAACGCTGGCCTTGAGCATCAAGGAGCTACGAAAGCCAATTCGCTGAATGCAGGGCTTTTTCAACAGCCTGTTAATGGGAACAAGCATATTCTCATGAACGCCGAGCCGTTAGTCGGGAAGTGGGCAGCGGGTGGCTTCATGTAGCCGGGTTTGCGCCGGTTGGCGCCGTGGTCTTGGACCGCAACGCCCGGCGCCTGTCGGGACGCACCTCCTTGACACCGCCGCGCCCTTTGACGAGCGGCGGGTGACTTTCGCGTCAGACGGCAGCGCGCTGCCCGAGTGGCTGAGGTCGGCAGCCTGCTCTACTCCCTCGCGCGGGACAGCACCACCACCCGCGCATCCACCTTCAAGACCTGAATGCCGCCGGCCAGCTCCACCATCACCTCCGGCCACCAAGAATGGCCACAGACCAACAAGGGGAGGACCAGACCCGGCTGCTGCAATTCGGCCCACACCTCCAGCAACTCGCGCATACTGGCATTCCCTGGTAGGCTCAACGGCGGAAAATCGGGGCCCTCGTGGCAGATCAGCACATCCGGAGCCCGCGCCAGAACCCCCTCGACCAACGGGTTGAACCGCGTCGCCTCCTTGCGATTGAGCCGGGTCGGCGCGCCCACAATCCCGCCCACGCCGCCGACCCTCAACCCATCCAGAGTGACTGTGTTGCCGTCCAGCAGATGCGTCCGTTGTTCATCCCCCATGTGGCCCGCGGTCCGTCCGCCCAGATTATCGTGGTTGCCAACCACCCCGGCAACCCAGCGGAAGCGTTCGGCAAACGCACGCCAGACCGGCTCGACATCGCCGCACTTGCCCCGCCGATCACACAACGGGACCGTGTAAAGATCGCCTCCCAACAGAATCCCGGTCCGGTCCGGCGCTGGCAGCAGACCCCGGTTGGCCAGCCTGACCAACTCTTCGGCGAGCCGCTCGCCCAGCAATCGGCCGGGGCGACCCCCGCAACTTTCCCGTCCCTGCAAGTCCGCCGCGGCCACCAGCGCATCGAGCTCGGCCGGCAAGCCGCTCACCCGGCCTTGAAACAGCGGTAGCGACACGCGCGTGGTTCCCCCACCCCTTGCCGCATCGAGATAAAGGACTTCAGCAAACGGTTCGGAATCCAGAGACACCACGCGCATCTTCGAGAGGCTAGCGTATCAATTTCGCCCCGGCAATGAGCAAATCGGCCTCAGGCGCCGGTGGGCGCACAAGAAAGCGGAGCCGGTTCATCGCTGGCTCACTTCACCGCAAGCACCCGCTTGACCGTTCCGTCGAAGGCCGCTTGGGAGGCACGGAGGCTGTCGCC
Source organism: Verrucomicrobiota bacterium (assembly GCA_012517065.1). Lineage (GTDB taxonomy): Bacteria > Verrucomicrobiota > Verrucomicrobiia > Limisphaerales > J093 > JAAYVR01. Next base: position 13,030 of record JAAYVR010000247.1, read on the forward strand.
AAGGTCAAGGCCCCAGCAAGCTCTGTTACAGCGGCCGGCCGTGGGAGGCTGATGGGGCCGCTGCCTGGGCAATGAAGACCGACCGCGAGCGGGGCGTCCGTGGCCCAACCCCATCGCCCAGAGCAAGGACAGCCACAGACCCGGCCCGGCTCCGGTGTCCGGCGGCCCAGCGACGGTCTCTCAGCCGGAGCGATGCAGTAGGACAGGCCTGACCCGCTCACGCATCGAAAAAGCAAATTCCTATCACTGGAAAAGCAATGGGGAAAGCAATGGGGTTGCGTCTAAGCATTTGATATTCCCCGTCTCAGCATGCCAGCAAACTGCCTACGCGCCGGATCAGACTCAAGCACCTGCCGAGTGCCCGCGATTCATCACATGAGACCACGCGTCGGGAACATCGATCCGACGCGGTCTCGCTACAGCACACAGGGACAACGGCACCTGCATCCATTTGTCAACTGTTTAGATGTGAGAATCATCTAGCCGCATATTCCTTGGCTGGTTGAAGACACCCGTTTCGCAGACTGCTCAGGGTATGAAATATGCGGGCTAACCAAGCTTGCGTTTGGTAAGAGCCGTCCGAGGATTCCCACTGACGCAGTTTTCGACCTTCAACCTATTTCCGGAGACGAAAGAACCGCTGGACAGTCGATGCATCTAAAGTGACCACAAACTCGCCGCCGACAGTTTGAACTGACTCAGGTGCAGCAACCCAAGCCGTGCCGGGAGAGATTGATGGTGCGCTTTCCAAGACATAACCAGCGGCATTGACAGGCCACGAAAGAGTAATGCGTTGGGGAGCGACCCTTGCCACGCGCAGCGCCGGCGGAGGCACCATCGCACCCACAGTCCAGATCGAGAAATCAACCGGGCTAATAGTGCTGAGCGTCCGCCCTGCGGAGTCATGGATAGCAGAGATCTCCGTGGCATCCGAGTCTGTGTATCTGAACAGGTCCAACTGTTTTCCTGTGAGATCGGAGGCAAGCTTGGTCGGATCGTACTGGGCGCGAAGGTACATTGGAGGGATGGCCGTTCCGGCGTAGAACCTGTCCTCGAGCAAAATCCAATGCTCAGCATAAGGCGCTGGTTTGGGGCCAAACGGCACAGGCTCCGGAACTCGTTGAACGGACATCACCGATCGCGAGCCATCAGACACAGCCGCGCGAACTGCTACGCCTGTATCTCCGATTGGCTGCCAATCGGAGCTCGTAAGATCGACGCGCTGCAGCACAGGGGCGGCAGTCTGTGGCGCGTCGGTGATTAGGAAATCGCTTGAGGCAAAGCCAACCAGATAGCCTGCGCTGGTTCTGGCAAGGCCTTCCAAAGGCTGCGACAGCCCTTGCACCACCAATGACGCAGTCGAGCCACTGAACCGCCACAGTCGGCCCAACCCACCGCCGGTGTACTGGCTTGGTGTGCGCTGGGCTGCGTACACACCGTCGCTCCCCACAGCGATGGCTGTGAAGTGCTCGCCTGCGTTGGCCACAACACCGGACAGTTTCTGCCATGCTGTGCCGGACCGGCGCCATGCGAGTCCATCCTCGCCGACAGCGTAAGTGTCCGAGGCTGTGCCAGCGAGGCCAACGATCACACCTGTTCCCGGCGTTGTCTCGTAACTCCATGTGGAACCGTTGTATCTTAGGATTTTGCCATTGGCTGTGCCCGCGAAAACGTCGTTGTCAGCGCGTCCCCAGAGCGCTGTGATTTGAGTTTCAGTCTGATCGCCAGGGACCGTGTAAAGTGTCTGCCAACCGTCCGGGTCTTTCCAGTAGAGGACCCGATATGGGGCGGCTGCATGAAGCCGTCCACTGGGCGATCGCCAAAACGCGACCGTTCCTTCGGCGCCTGACATTGCCCGCCACTGGGTGCCGTCCCACTGATGAACACCCCGGCCCCAATCTTGGAAATTCTCCCATGCAACAATGACGTCGGTGAGGCTGGCAGCCGTTACGGCCTTGACATGTGTCCCTCGAGCAGCGCCGGGCGGTAGAGATGGAAACCGCCGCGCGACTCCATTTGCGACGTGCCAAAGTGGCCACCAAGCAGGATCATCATACGTAAAACCGTACACTACCAGGCCATTAGACCCGCAGCCAGTAATGCCCGGATAAAGAAGACGCAGGTCAAGATTGCCACCGACAGTCAGTGCTGAAAGCGCGCCGCTGCCCGGGCCGTCCAACTTGTACTCGTGAGCCACGCCTCCCGGGCCAACTCCATACAACCTGTCCCCAGCCCCGGCTCCGTTGAGCCATTGCCTGCGGATGCTTGTCCTGAACTCCTTCCTCACCGCTGGGTTCGCACCGTCGTAGTAGAAAATAGAGTTTTCGTTTAGCAGATAGACTTCGGTGGGCGACCGGCCCCAAAGAGCGCAGAAACTGATTCCAAAAGGTTCACTTGCGTTGATAGGAAGTTGCGCCCATGAGCCGTCGGAGTTCCGGCGGTAAAACTGAGTCCAATTTCCTGCCGCGAACACGTTGTTGGCGTCATAGGCCCAAAGCTTGGTAATGATATTAAAGCTCATGCTGCCGCTTTCGCGCTTTTGCTCGAGCTTCCATGTGCCGTTGTCGCGATGGAGGATTTGGCCGTGTGTGCCAGCCACAAACAAATGGTTCGGGCCTGCGGACGTTATGGCCTTGAACGAACCTTCGACAGAAAGTGGCGGATAGACCCAGTCCCACTTCGTGCCGTCGTAGTGGGCAAGGGCCGTTCCGTAATCTTGGCTCGCCCAAACATCGTTGGTTGCCACAGCGTGGACGGCGTTGAACGGGTATGTATAACCGCTGAACTGTGGAACCTGCATTTCTTTCCACGACGTGCCGTCATACCGCAGGATAAGACAGCGGTTCGTAATGTTGTCCGTGTAAGGGTCCCCGCCAACAGCCCAGACAGCATTCTGCGATAGGCCGTGAATGGCAAAAATGGTCTTCTGAGTCGGCGTGGCTTGGACCGTCCATTTCGCGCCGTCCCAATACATAATCACCCCGCCATGACCTCCTGCGTAAAGCTTGTCGGGTGCTGGCGACCATGCAGCCAACAAATCATTGCCCTGAGGCTGAGGCGCAACAAAACGCCACGGTGCCGGCAAACCGGCATCCAAACGCAAAATTAATTGAAAACAAGACAGGACCGTGATCAGGCTTGCCCAGTGGCTGGTCGAACGTCTTCCGATTGAGGTTATTGCCATTCCTGACATTCAGGTAACCAACAATGCCGGACTACCCAATACTTGCCATAAACTAGCTTCGTCTTGCCGTGCACACGCCGCAGCACCAGCCGACTTGATTACAGAATACGGGTTGACCTGTTCTGCCGGCATGGGTTAACGATTGCCCATGCAGGTTAAAGTCGAACCAATGCAACAGCCCGTTCGCAAGGCGGTGTGATCACCGCTCACCGTGTCGCGTCGGCTGGCCCATCTGGAAGACTTTGTTGGTTTCCTAGAACAACGCGCGCATGGAGCGCTTGGATGCAGCGGGCGTTGGTAGGCGCGAAGCGTTTGGAGTGCGGCAGCTCGCTGCCGCTTCGTTTTTGTGCGCGAACAACGTGTCTGTCCCCATATCGGCACCGTGGTGACAGTCATGCTGACAGCCGGACAAGCAGATGCCGTGCAATTGACCAAACTCGCGGCCTGACAATCTTCGCGAATCGATAATATGAAAGACTCGATATAATGATATAGCCTGAGATTGCAAATCTGTATCATCAGGTCCATGTTCGCACTGGACTAGTGCAATGAAGGCTTGTAAGCAACGACGTCGGAGTTTTTACTAATGACGGCGTGCGAGATTCCGGGCAAACTTGTCAGTGCTTGATCACCAAGACACGCCATGCTGGTGTTGCGGGCCAGTTTGAACCGAAGACTCGACAGAGTCATCACATCGCCCGGCGGTATTGCAGCACGAGTGCGGACAATGAAGGAGCACGGTTGAATACGGCCGTCTGAATCGTCGTGCCCCCGCTGGGATTCGAGATTGCGGATCATCATGTTCATTTTTTCGGCCGGCGCGCGGTGTGTCGGCAGGCAGAGACAAACTAGATAAAACACAAACCAAAACCAGCAAGACATCATGAATGAAACAAGCAAATGCCCGGTGACAGGTGCCACGGGTATTGGCATCGCCGGCAGTGGCACGTCCAACCGTGATTGGTGGCCCAATCAGTTGCGACTGGAGATTCTGCACCAACATTCCCCAAAATCCAACCCCATGGGACAGGACTTCGATTATGCCAAGGAGTTCCGAAGCCTGGATTATTGGGCCTTGAAAAAAGACCTCGCAAAGCTGATGACCGATTCGCAGGACTGGTGGCCGGCGGACTTTGGTCATTACGGGCCGTTGTTCATTCGCATGGCCTGGCACAGCTCAGGCACATATCGCGTCGGCGACGGCCGCGGCGGCGGCGGCCGCGGACAACAGCGGTTCGCGCCGCTGAACAGTTGGCCCGACAACGTCAACCTCGACAAAGCGCGGCGCCTCCTCTGGCCAATCAAACAGAAGTATGGCCGCAAGATTTCGTGGGCCGACCTGATGATTCTGGCTGGCAACGTTGCGTTGGAGACGATGGGCTTCAGGACCTTCGGGTTCGGCGGCGGACGTGAAGACACTTGGGAACCTGATCTTGATGTGTACTGGGGCAAAGAACTGAAATGGTTGGACGACAAACGCTATTCGGGTGATCGCGACCTGGAAAACCCGCTCGCGGCGGTGCAGATGGGGCTGATCTACGTGAATCCCGAAGGCCCGAACGGCAACCCAGACCCGCTCGCGGCGGCCAAAGACATCCGAGAAACGTTCGCGCGAATGGCAATGAACGACGAAGAGACCGTTGCGCTGATCGTCGGCGGCCACACTTTCGGCAAGTGCCACGGCGCCGGCCCGGCATTGCACGTGGGACCGGAACCGGAAGCAGCACCCATCGAACAACAGGGTCTCGGCTGGAAAAGCAGTTTCCGCTCGGGCAAAGGCCCTGACACGATTACCAGCGGCTTGGAAGTCACGTGGACACAGACGCCGATTAAGTGGAGTAATCATTTCTTGGAAAACCTGTTCAACTACGAGTGGGAACTCACCAAGAGTCCGGCGGGGGCGCATCAATGGGTGGCCAAAGACGCACCCGCCGTCATCCCTGACGCCCACGACCCGTCCAAGAAACATCCGCCAACGATGCTCACAACAGACTTGTCGCTCCGGTTCGACCCGATCTACGAAAAAATTTCGCGGCGCTTTCTCGAACATCCCGAAGAACTGGCCGAAGCGTTCGCGCGGGCATGGTTCAAGTTGACGCATCGCGACATGGGTCCGCGAACCCGATATCTCGGGCCAGAGGTGCCGAAAGAGGAATTGATCTGGCAGGATCCGATTCCGGCCGTGAACCACAAGTTGATCGGGCCAAAAGAAATTGCAGCGCTGAAGGCACAAATTCTAGCTTCGGGCCTGACGATTCCGCAACTGGTGTACACGGCGTGGTCGGCGGCCGCAACGTTCCGCGGCTCGGACAAACGCGGCGGCGCTAACGGCGCGCGCATCCGGCTGGCCCCGCAGAAGGATTGGGAGGTCAACCAACCGGCTCAACTGGCGAAAGTGATCAAGAAGTTGGAAGCGATCCAGCGAGCGTTCAACAAGACAGCCAAAGGCGGGAAGAAAGTATCGCTGGCCGACCTGATTGTCCTGGGCGGTTGCGCGGCCATCGAACAGGCAGCAAAGAAAGCCGGCCACAAAGTGACCGTGCCTTTCACGCCCGGGCGGATGGACGCCTCGCAGGAACAAACGGACATCGCCTCTTTTGCCGTGCTCGAACCGAAAACAGACGGTTTCCGAAACTACCAGCAAGCCAAGTTCGCCCTCGGCGCCGAGCATTTGCTGGTGGACAAGGCGCAACTGTTGACCTTGACCGCGCCAGAGATGACCGTGCTTGTGGGTGGGTTGCGAGTACTCGGAGCCAACTACGGCGGCAGCAAACATGGTGTGTTCACCAGACGGCCCGGCACACTCACAAACGACTTCTTCGTGAACCTGCTCGACATGGGTATCGAGTGGCAGCCCGTCGGGCAGGATCCAGAGGTATTTGAAGGTCGGGATCGAAAGACTGGCAAAGTGAAATGGACGGCGACACGCGTGGACCTCATCTTTGGAGCCAATTCGCAACTGCGCGCCCTCGCAGAAGTGTACGGCAGCGCGGACGCAGAGAAGAAGTTTGTCCAAGACTTCATCGCGGCTTGGACCAAGGTGATGAACCTCGACCGCTTTGACTTGGCGTAATCGCAGCATCGCGGTCTGCGAGTATTTGAAAGAGGCCGGTTAACCCGGGCTCGATCCAGGAAACCCCACCGGGATGACACTTCATCTATCTCCGGGGAGTGACCCGGCGAGGTTTCAGGGTTAGCGAAGCGGGCCAGCCACCGAGAGCGGCAATCACCCGTTGGACATCATGACGCCGCAGGCTTGGTTTTTCCTTGAACCGACGATGGCGTATGGGAAAGGCTGGCTGCGAACGGAATGCCAATATCGTAATCGCCCTATATGGGCCGCGATTTGCTCCCGAGATTTGCCAGCGTCCGATGAAAGATCGAGAACACAGGGTTAAATGGACAAACAAAATTGTGTTGGCCGCGGTGCTCGTGGTCGTGGCCTTCCTGCACTCGATGCCGCACGGAGCGGCGCAGTCCACGGGGATTCTGCGCGAGGTGTGGCTGGACATCCCAGGCTGGACGATTCCAGACCTGACAAACGCGCCGGCCTATCCCAACAGCCCGTCATTCGATGGTCTATTGACGGATTACTTCGAATCGCCCACTGACGTGTATGACTACTACGGCCAGCGGCTGAGTGCGTTGATCACTGCCCCTGCTACAGGTAAATACACATTCTGGATTTCATCCGACGACGCCGGCCAGCTTTTCTTGAGCACGGACGAAAACCCGGCAAATCGCGTTTTGATCGCTCAGGTCACCGGCTGGACACCATCACGGGTCTGGGACTGGGAAAGCGGACAGCAGTCAGCACCGATTTCACTCACCGCCGGCCGACGGTATTACATCGAAGCGCTGATGAAGGAACATGGCGGCGGTGACAATCTGGCCGTCCGCTGGCAGCTTCCAAATGGCACAATTGAAGAACCTATTCCCGCATCGCGCTGTATCCCTTACGGACTCGGTCCACCAGTTATAACCGTCCAGCCAACCAACGTCACAGTTGTTGAGGGCGGAACGGCGGCTTTTGTGGTGGAACTGGCCCGCATGCTCGGCGCAACATTCCAATGGAAACGAAACGGCACAAACATCCCCGGCGCCACCGGCAACATTTATGTGTGCGGTCCGGTGAGTATGGGCGACAACAACAGTACTTACTTGTGCGCGATCACGAACCCTTACGGTTCGACCAACAGCGCCACTGCCAAGCTTACCGTGCTGGCCGATACCACCCCGCCAACGATCGTCGCGGTGAACAGCCCGGGCGATAATTCGCTCGTGACAGTCACATTCTCAGAACCGGTCGAATCGGCATCGGCTGGTAATGCCAACAATTACCACCTCAACAATGGAGCAATTGTATCAAGCGTGGTTCTGTTGCAGGACCCTTCGGTGGTGGCGCTGCGCACCACCCCCTTGACCGCGGGTCTCACGTACACGCTCACGGTCCAAAACGTCCGAGATCGCGCCACCACACCCAATCCGGTTCCGCCCAACACGCAGTTCAGCTTCTCCATCGCGTACACGCCGCTCCCGATCAGTTACGTTTGGGGAACCAACGAGCCCCCCGGACCATCAAGCCGTCGCACGCCACTGGCAATCACAGAAATCATGTACCATCCGCCCAATCGCTCGGACGGTCGAAACCTCGAATTCATCGAGCTGTACAACTCAAACCCCTGGCCAGAGGACCTGGCTGGCTACCGCATCTCAGGATGCGCGGACTACACCTTCCCCCCGGGCACAACCATCCCGGCACTCGGCTATCTGGTCGTGGCCGCCAACCCCGCAGATGTGCAAGCCGTTTACGGTTTATCCGGTGTCCTCGGACCTTTGACCAACACAACCAGCAACGCAACCAACGTGCTCGATAACGCAGGCGGTACGCTGCGCCTGCGCGACGAACTCGACTCCGTCCTCCTCGAAGTAACCTACAACGATGCGCCGCCATGGCCTGCCTCCGCGGATGGAGCAGGTCATTCGCTCGTTCTGGCAAGGCCTTCCTACGGCGAAGCAAACCCGCGCGCGTGGACCGCGAGCGATCGGATCGGCGGTTCACCGGGCGGCGTTGACACGCCCACACACCACCCTGCCCGGTGCGTGGTCATTAACGAAATCCTCGCTCATACAGACCCGCCCAATCTGGACTACATCGAACTTTTCAATTACAGCACGAACAGCGTGGACCTAAGCGGATGCGTTTTGACCGACGATCCACAAACGAACAAGTTTGTCATACCTTCCGGCACCACAATTCCCCCGCTCGGGTTCATCGCTTACACCGAAACCGAACTTGGCTTCGCTCTCAGCGCCAAGGGCGAGACCGTTTATCTCAAGGCTGCGGACAATACCCGCGTGTTGGACGCGCTGCGGTTCGACGCGCAAGAAAACGGCGTGTCTTTCGGCCGCTATCCCGATGGAGCAGCGCAGTTTCGACGTCTGTCTGCAGGGACACTTGGAAAAGCCAATGCCTCGCCACTGCACAGCGAAGTGGTCATCAACGAAGTCTATTACCATCCGGTCACCGAAGACGACAGCGAGGAATTCATCGAAATCCGCAACAGCGGATCAACTGCGGTGGATCTGACCGGTTGGCGGCTTCGCGGCGGGGTGAGTTTCAACTTTCCCAGCGGCACGCTTTTGCCCCCAGGCGGGTTTTTGGCGGTCGCGCGCGACCGGTCGCGTTTGTTGTCCGTGCACTCCGGTCTGAACCCTGCGTTGATCCTTGGAAACTATAGCGGCGGCCTCGCCAACGGCGGTGATATGATCCGCCTGACCAAACCCGATGATTTAATATCCACCAACGACGCAGGCCAATTCGTCACCAACACAATCCACGTCGCCGTGGACGAAGTAGATTATCACGACGGTGGCCGGTGGCCGCGTTGGGCAGACGGCGGCGGCAGCAGCCTCGAACGGCTTGACCCACGCAGCAATGGTCGTCTGGCTTCCTCCTGGGCCGACAGCGATGAAACCGGCAAGAGCGGCTGGACCACCGTCGAGTTCACCGGCGTTTTGGATCATGGGGCGATGGCTGACGCCAGCCAGTTGCACATCATCCTGCTCGGCGCTGGCGAGTGTCTGGTGGACAACGTAGAGGTCATTCCACAAGGCGGCGCAAACGTGGTCGCCAACAGCAAGTTCGACACCGGCACTGATGGATGGTTTTTCCAAGGCACGCACCAAGACTCTGCATGGCAATCCACGGGCGGGTTCTCAGGGGGCTGCCTCCGCATCGTGGCATCCGACAGAGGCGATACCGGTGCCAATCGGGTACGCACGGCCCTCACCCAAACACTGGGCCAGGGCAGCACCGCCACCCTGCGCGCTCGGGTCCGTTGGCTCAAAGGCCACCCCGAAATCCTGTTGCGACTCTGGGGCAACTGGCTGGAAGCACCGGGTTACACTCTGACCACCGCTGCCATGGGGTCCCCAGCCGCTCCCAACACACATGCTCCTTCCAACGCTGGCCCTTCCATTGCCGGAGTCAGCCATTGGCCCGTGCTGCCCGCGGCCAACCAATCAGTCACTGTCACGGCACAGATTGAAGACCCGGACAGCCTGGCCAGCGCCACCCTGCGCTATCGCGTTGACCCGGGCACGAATTGGTTTTCCGCGCCCATGAATTACCGCGGCGCCGGTTTCTACTCGGCTGTGATCCCCGGCCAATCCAGCGGCACAATAGTCGCCTTTTACATCGAAGCTTCCGATGCGAATACCAACGCCCAGACAAGCCGATTTCCCGCCGACGCCCCAGTGCGCGAATGTCTGGTCCGGTTTGGCGAGACACCGACGACCGGCGCTATTGCGGCCTATCGATTATGGGTTTCGCAACGGAATGTCACCCGATGGGCCACACGCGAAAAGCAAAGCAACCACCAGATCGACGCCACTTTTGTCTATGGCAACAGCCGCGTCTGCTACAACATCGGCACCCTTTACAGCGGCAGTCCGTGGCACACCCCGGGATACAATTCACCCGCAGGCAACCCCTGCGATTACGAAGTCAACTTCCCCAAAGACGACCTGTTTCTCGGGGAAGCCGACATTGTACTGGCAACGATCGGCAACCTGCACAGCGATAACACCTGCCAGGGCGAACAAACGTCCTTCTGGATCGGGCGCAAACTCGGCGCGCCCTACTTGCACCGCCGCCATATCCGCCTGTTCTTCAACGGGACCCAGCGTGGTACCCTGTACGAAGACGCTCAACAACCGAACCGATCCGTGGTCAGCCAGTTCTACCCAAACGACGACGCCGGCAGTTTGCACAAGATCGAAGATTGGTTCGAGTTCGATTCGAGCGGCGACAACAAACTCGGCAACGTCGATGCAACCTTGCAGGACTTCACCACCACCGGCGGTGTCAAGAAAACGGCACGATACCGGTGGATTCTGCGGCCTCGCGCCGTTCGCGAGTCGGCCAACAACTTCACAAATCTGTTCGCCCTGGTTGATGCGGTCAATGCGCCTCAGCCCGAACCTTATCGCTCCCGAGTCGCCACCATCATGAACGTCGAGGAATGGATGCGCATCCTCGCCATGGAACGAATCGTTGGCAACTGGGACAGCTACGGGTACTGGCGTGGCAAGAACATGTATGCTTACAAGCCGGAAAACGGCCCTTGGGTCTTGCTCCCATGGGACATCGATTTCGTGTTCCACGTAGGCGGGTCCGGTGCAACCGACGGCTTGTTCGGAAGCAACGCCCCGTTGCTGGATCGCCTCCGGGATTTCCCTGAATTCCAGCGAGCTTATTGGCGCGCATTCGAGGACGCAGCGTCGGGACCATTGAAAGCCGCCACTTTCGCCGCACGCGTTGACAAGGTTTACAACGGCCTCGCAGCCCAAGGCATTTCGGTGGCTTCGCCCCAGGGACTGAAAGACTACGCCGCAGCTCGCCGAAATTACATCATTTCTCAACTTGCCACCGTGGCCGCAAGCTTCGCTGTGACCGGACCGAGTTCGTTCAGCACAAATCAAAATCTCATCACCGTCAGAGGCACTGCGCCCGTAACCGTGGCTCGTCTCACAGTAAACGGCGTAACGGCTGTTCCCACTTGGACCTCGGTGACACAGTGGACGCTTCGGGTAGCCCTCCAACCCGGACTTAACAACCTTGTCATTCAGGGATGGGATAACAAGGGACAAACCATTGGCGGGGCAACCGCGTCCCTGGCCATAACCTACACCGGCGCAATTGAACCGCCCGAACAGCACATAGTGATCAATGAGCTCATGTACCATCCGGTTGTGCCCGATGCGGAGTTCATCGAGCTTCACAGTACAGCTTCAAGCACCGCCTACGACCTGTCGAATTGGCGCATCAATGGCCTCGACTGCACCATACCGCCGGCAACCATCCTTGCACCAGGCGGCTTTCTCGTGTTCGTGAAGAAGGCGGACGTTTTCTCCCGAACATATGGCTCCTCTATTCCAATAGCTGGCACTTTTGACGGCAGTTTTGATCACGGCGGCGAAACCGTTTCTCTCGTTCAACCTGGCGCCACACCAGAACAGGATGTGATCATCGACCAGGTCACCTTCGATGACGATCCACCTTGGCCGACAGTGGCGGACGGAACCGGCCCATCCCTCCAGTTGATCGATCCGCAGCAGGACAACAACCGGGTCGCCAACTGGGGAGTGAGCGCAGTGGTGTCCAACCCTCCTCCTTCCCAGGTCCTCCTGACATGGACCAATACATGGCGATACAATCAGACTGCCAACCTTGACGGCGTGAATTGGACCAGCCCCAGTTATGACGATTCGAGTTGGCCCGCTGGCCAGGGCGTTCTTGCCGACGAGGACTGCAACTGTCTTCCACAGCCCATTCGCACCGCCCTTGCCGACAACAGCGGCAGAATGACCTTCTATTTCCGCACCACGTTCAATTACACCGGCAGCCTCCAAGGCGTCCAACTCCGGCTTACCACCATCTTGGACGATGGAGCGATCGTGTACCTCAACGGCCGGGCGATTCTCCGCATTGGCATGCCGGAGGGCACACCGGAATATTCCACGCCCGCTTCCCGGACCGTGACCGACGCCAATTACGAAGGGCCATTCACTGTCTCCGGCACAGACCTTGTCACCGGAATCAACGTGCTTGCGGTCGAGGTGCACCAAAACAACAGCGGGAGCAGCGACCTCGTATGGGCGCTGCATCTCGAGACCGATTTTTCCCAGACCAGCCAGTCCATCTATACCCCGGGCGCCCCAAATTCGGTCCGCGACACATTGGCTCCATTCCCTACCGTTTGGTTAAACGAAGTCCTGCCACTCAACAGTCACTACATTACCAACGCAGTGGCAGATCGCATGGGCGATTTCGATCCATGGGTCGAACTGTTCAATGGCGGCACGAACACCGTCAGCCTGAATGGATTCTACCTTGCCACCAACTACGCCCAGCCCACACTCTGGCCGTTCCCTGCAACTGCCTCACTCGCTCCCGGTGAATTCCGCATTGTGTGGCTCGACGGCGAACCAACTGAATCCACCGCCAATGAATGGCACACAAGCTTTCGACTGCCAGCCGGCGAAGGCGCGTTGGCGTTGACTTATTCAAACGGTGGCACCAACAAGATCCTCGACTATCTGCATTACAATATCGCCACAGTCGGTCGCGCTTTCGGGAGCTGCCCAGATGCAAATGTCAGTGCCCGCCGACTCCTAACCGTCCCAACCCCGGGCGCACCAAACAACCCGGCAAGTCTCCCAATACATGTCTTCATCAATGAGTGGATGGCGGACAACGTCGCCACCTTGGCCGACCCAGCAGACGGAGATTACGAGGATTGGTTCGAAGTGTACAATCCGGGAGATGTCACCGTGGACCTCGGCGGCTACTATTTCACCGATAACCTCGACGTGAAGCTGCAATTCAGAGTCCCTGCCAACGGCCAATACGTCGTGCCCCCACACGGGTACCTACTCGTCTGGGCAGATAATGAATGCGATCAAAACAGCACCAGCCAGCCCGATCTCCATGTCAATTTCGCTCTTGCCAAGAATGGCGAGACAATCGGCCTGTTCGGCCACGATGGCACTTTGATAGATGCCGTCACTTTCGGTCTCCAAATCGCAGATGCTTCTGAGGGCCGTTCCCCTGACGGCAGTGCAAACGTCGTCCGCTTGTCGCGACCATCTCCTCGTGCTCCCAACTCGCTTTCCCAAACCAACACACCCCCCGTTCTCGACCCAATCCCAAACCGCGTCATCGGCGAAGGCTCGCTGCTCACATTCACTGCCACTGCCACTGACACAGACGTGCCTCCGCAAACTCTCACTTTCACACTGGCCCAAGGAGCGCCAGCCGGAGCGTCCATCTCCACCAACGGGCTGTTCACGTGGACCCCCAGCGAATCGCAAGGCCCCGGCCTTTATGAAATCACTGTCCGCGTCACAGACAACGGCATCCCACCGCTAAGCAATGCTGTGAGTTTCTCCGTCCAAGTCAATGAGGTTAACAGCGCCCCCATGTTCCAGCCTCGCTCGAGCATGACCATACTTGCCGGACGCAAGCTTCTCCTGACCAATGATGTGTCGGATCCAGACGTGCCACAGCAAAGCGTCACCTTTACCCTCCTTTCCGCTCCTGAAGGTTTAACCCTCGATTCTCGAACAGGTATCCTGGAATGGCGCCCACAGATCAAAGCCGCAGACAGCACTAATCTCATAGTAATTTCAGCAACAGACAACGGCATCCCAACCCTAAGTGCTACTCAAAGCTTCAAGGTTATCGTTCTACGGCCTGCACCACCAGCGTTGCGAGTGACTCACTCGAGTGAAGGCGCTTGCGCACTGGAAGTCAGCGGCGACGAAGGACCAGATTACATTGTCGAACGAACTCTTGGCCTGTCACCAGCGCAGTGGGAGCCAGTCCTGATAAAACTCGAACCCATACTGCCGTTTGTCTGGACCGCGCCCGCCTCGACCAACGCCCCTGCTGCTTTCTACCGGTTGCGGCTCGGGCCATAACACCACAGGCTGTGCAATTGACATCGGCATCAGAGCCGTGTCCTGTCCGCAGTCACATTTGTTCACGTTCACTGGATTTCACCAGAGCGATCGTACTGATCCAGCTTGCGGTAATTAACATTGAGCCCCTCCAGCCGCTTCAGATGACGATCGAGCCGGCCAATGAACTCAGAATAGTTCCGGCTTTGCACCGGCGACCATGCGACCTCGGCCAGTGCAACCGCGCGAGGAAAAGCGAAATACTCAACGTCCTGCGGAGACCACATGAACTCACCCCACAGATTGCCCTGCACGCCGAGCACGTGCCGATGCTTCTCCGCCGGAAGCTCGCTCGGCACCGGCTCAAAGCTGTAAACCTTGGCCAGCGGAATGAATCCTCCTATGGACTCAGGTTCAAGCGGACCTTTCCCCTGTGCATAGTCCAGGTAACAGTGCGACGTCGGCGACATGACGACGTCATGGCCCGCTTCGGCAGCCGCTATGCCGCCTCGAATGCCACGCCATGACATCACCGCTGCGCCGGGTGTCAAACCGCCTTCGAGAATCTCGTCCCAACCAATCAGACGGCGGCCGCGGCTTGCGAGGAACTGCTCGATTTGGCCGTTGAACCAAGTTTGAAGCTGCGCTTCGTTCTTCAGGCCTTCTTTCTGGATGCGCGCCTGACATTTCGGACATGCTTTCCACCGCTCCCGTGGTGCTTCGTCGCCGCCAATATGAATGAACTCGGATGGAAAAACTTCAATCACTTCTCCCAACACGTCGCGCGCAAAGCCCACTGCCGCCTCATTGCCGGCACACAGAATGTCACTATGAACACCCCACCGCGTATGCACATGGAACGGACCGCCTGTGCAAGAGAATTCCGGATAAGCTGCCAGCGCAGCCAGAAAGTGACCGGGCATTTCGATTTCGGGAACAATCGTCACATGCCGGGCTCTTGCGTAATCGACCAACTCACGCATTTCCGCCTGGGTATAAAAAAATGGACCGTACGGTACACCGTCGCCGGTGTTGGGCGCGCCGCGCTTTGGCGATTCCGCACGACGCGAACCGATCTCCGTTAATCGCGGGTACTTCTTGACCTCGAATCGCCAGCCCTGGTCATCGGTAAGGTGGATTTGGAGTGTGTTGAGTTTGTGCAGGGCCATCAGGTCCACCATCTTCTTGAGAAAATCGAAAGGAAGGAAATGCCGCGCTGGATCAACCAACAAACCACGCCATGAAAACCGCGGAGTATCCGTGATTTCCATCGCCCTTATAAACACACCTTTCCCTCGAGTATCCGCTACTCCGACCAAGTCGCGCACTCCCGGCCAGACAAGTTGTCGCAGAGTGATCCCCCCATAGAAAAGTCCGGCCGGAGTCGCAGCGCGGATTCGGACGCCGTTTCGATCGATGGATAGTTGGTAACCTTCGCTGCTCGTCGAGGAGTCGCCTTGAACCAATACCAGTTCGATGTCTCCCTTGTCTGCAGGGCCGATCGAGACCGGAATTGGCCGCCCAAGGACGATTGAGAGAGCTTCAGCGAGTTTTGCCGCTTCGGCAGCGGCCGCGCCTGTCCCAATGACCCGAGTATTGGAACCGAGCTGAAAGGTGTCGTCGCCCACCCGCACGTGAGCCGGACGCGGCATCAAACCGGCCCGGAGCACCTCATCGTCTGCAACGGACAAAGAGCTTGCCTCAAGGGTTGTCATCGGGAGCAGCGCAAAGACGGAAAGAAGGAGTTTCGGTTTCATTGTCACTTGGGCGATGGTTGTTGACTGCCGCAATTTCATAGATTCTCACCGATCACAGCGCGGCGCGCTGGACCTGCATAAACGCCTCGTGAAAGACGGTCCAGCGAAATCGGCACACCGTCGTGGCGTGCTGTTGACAATTTGCAGAATTAGTTGGATAAGAGCTTCATGAACGCGACACCAAGTTGCACACGACGCCAATTCCTCAAACGTAGCGCCCGAATCTCAGCCGCTTCAAGCGCTCTGTTGCTAACACCGAACATCTTCCTTAACCAGACCAAGGCCCAAACAGGCGAATCCCCATCCGAATTCATAAGAGTCGGAATAATCGGCACCGGCGGCCAGGGCCGAAGCAACATGAGCACCCGAACGATGATCAAGCATGTCGTCGCCCTGTGCGACGTTGATTCCAGCAGGCTGGCTGAAGCTCAAAAACAGCTCAAGGAACGGGGCGGCAACGAGGCCAAGCTTTACTCCGATTATCGCAGGCTTCTTGAAAACAAGGACATCGATGCGGTGCTCATCGCCACACCCGATCACTGGCACGCGCTTCCAACCATCCACGCCTGCCAGGCCGGCAAGGACGTTTACGTGGAAAAACCCCTCAGCCTCACCATAGAAGAGGGAAAAGCAATGGTCCGCGCCGCCCGTTATTACAAGCGGATCGTGCAAACCGGCAGCCAGCAGAGGTCGTGGCCCGACGAGAAGTTCCGCCGCGCCTGTGAGTACGTTCGTTCCGGAAGGATCGGCGATGTGAAAATGATTCGTGTCGGCCTCCCCGGCGTGAATTGGACAAAGGAACCACCCGTTCCGGACAGTGAACCTCCAAAGGAACTCGATTATGATTTCTGGCTCGGACCCGCCCCATACCGCCCTTACAACAAACACCGCGTCCATTATTACTTCCGGTTTTTCTGGGACTACTCCGGCGGACAAATGACAAACTGGGGCGCGCACCACCTCGATATTGCTCAATGGGCCTTGGGCATGGATGAGAGCGGACCGGTCGAAGTCAGCGCCCGCGCCGAGTACGACCCCGAAAAACGCTTCGAGGTCCCCGCATGGTTCGAAATCACTTACAAGTACGCCAACGGCACAACTGTCATTTGCGGCCAAAGCCACAGAATCGGAACCACCTTCGAGGGACAAGACGGAATCATCTATGTTGACCGCGGGCGCCTCGAGTCATCCGTCAAGGGCGTTCTTGAAGAACCGCTCGGCGCAGACGAGGTACATCTTCCGATCAGCAAGGACCATCACCAAAACTGGTTCGATGCGATCAAGAGCCGCAAACCACCAATCTGCGACGTTGCCATCGGACATCGATCGGCCACCGTTTGCCACCTTGGCAACATCGCCGTGCAGAGCGGGCGCAAGGTAATCAAATGGGACCCCGCCACCGAGCAAATCGTTGGTGAGCCCGTCCGCCTCAAACAATTGCACTACGAATACCGCAAACCGTGGGAATTGCCCAAGATTAGCTGACCCGCCATTCTCACCGGCTCACCTGCCAAAGACAACCAAAGCTCCATTCCGGTGAGATTCCCGTATAAGCGGGAATCCGGCGGTAATTGGTTGTGTCGCGGTTGGACGATATCACGCCAGCATCGCGTCACAGTGCCGCCTTCAGGCAGAAGACCTGGGGGTGGACATTTCTCTTTGGCCGGCCGTCTGCCTTTGCCGTTACGTTTGTCTAGCCCTTTGTCGGCTGCACCATCTCAACTCGGGCGGTTCGGACCGGTGGACAAGCGTGCACCGCCCAGGACTTCGTTGGCACTGCCACGTCGGTAGCCCTGAAGGTCCAGCGTCACATGCTGATAGCCGATCTCTCTCAGAGCCTGCGCTGCGCGCTTCCATGCGTCGTCGCGGAACAGGCGCGGGACTTCGTCGGGTCCCAGCTCGATGCGGGCAAGGTGCCGTTCCACCGTTCCGGGTGATCGCGGCAGTTCATGGTGACGAACCCGCACGTCCCTAAATCCAAGGTCCCGCAAGAATGACTCTGCCCTCTCGATCATGGCCAGTTTTGCCAGCGTCAATCTTTCCCCGTAAGGCACGCGCGAGCTCAGGCAGGCCATCTCAGGCTTATCCGCTGTCGGTAGCCCAAGTTGCGCCGATAAAGCGCGAATGTCCTGTTTTGTCAGCCCCGCCTCTTTAAGCGGAGCGCGCGCATTGAACTCCCCGGCTGCCAGAATGCCCGGGCGATTGTCGTGCGCGTCGCTGACATTCTCTCCATACACAACGAACGCATAAGACCGTTCGTCTGCGACTTTGCGCAACATGGCAAAAAGCTCCCGCTTGCAGTGATAGCAGCGGTCGCCCAGATTTGCCGTGTAAGAGTCAACACCGAATTCGCCCGTGCGAATCACGTGCACCGGAAACCCGAATCGAACACCCAAATCAAGGGCTTCGCTGAGCTCACGGCGCGGCAGACTCGGTGTGTCTGCGATAACAGCCAATGACCGGTTGCCGAGAACCTTGTGTGCCACATACGCAAGAAAGGTGGAGTCAACCCCGCCCGAGTATGCCACAACACACGACCCATAGCCCCGAAGGATTTCCTGCAGTTTCTTCAAGCGATCGTCTTGCATCGTCGCAAATTGCCACTGGTCAACCCCCTTGTCCAGAACATCAGAAGATGTGCTGTTTCACAGCCCGGTACACCAAACTGAGTTCCAAAGGAAACAGCTCAGCGACAAGCTCAGGACCATTGATTCACGTCTCAGTAAAAAAGTCCTTTCGACGCAGAACGGTCACATTTTAGCGAGGAGGCCAGGCATCCAGAACGGCGATTACCTTTTGGCGATTCTGTAACTGGATGCATTGGGGGTCTGAGACGCAGCCCCGCTGACACCCCTGCCCCGTTTGACTCCCGGAGTGTGTTGTGCGATTTTACCCCCAAATAGAGGGACAGACACGGTATTTGGGCGCCCCTGGTTCCGACCCGGACCGGCCCAACCAGTCGGCCAATGGGAGGCACGGCTGCGAGCCTGTCGCCCTGTTACAAGGAGAACAACAAGACAAATCAAGGAGGTTGTAATGAGACTGCCCAGAATCAAACTTCAGGGTAAAACCGTTCTGTATCACTGCATGTCCAGGATCGTCGGCAAGGAGCATCTGCTGGATCAACTGTG
>JAAYVR010000248.1 GCA_012517065.1 Verrucomicrobiota bacterium
ACATTTGTATTTCCGCCGGTGCGCATTGTTCAGAGCATCTACGGTGCGAAGCCGTAACCGGAAGAACCGTGTGCGGGAAAACCGCTCGCACGGGTCTGTGGGGGAGCCGGTGGGAGACCACCGGCTCTACCCGGATCAGCATCCGAAGGGTTCCGCCACAGACTTTGGCAACCGGGGATTGGGACAAGGGACAGTTTGCGGGGCACGCAGCAAGTCGGGCACAAAACCAAAACAACGAGCCTGTCACCCTATTTTGGCCCACACTAAGACAACGAGCCTGTCACCCTATTTGCGTGTTTCTAGACTGTGCGAGAGTGGCTGGTGAGATTTCGGGGCTAGAGATGCATGGGATTGCAGCAACAGGGGTTAAGCTGCGCCGTAGGGGCATCCAGGGAAAAGCTGGTGCTGACGGTGGGGCACATTTGCCGCCATCGAATCCTCGCGGACAAAGATGGAGTCGCAGGTTTGGGCGAGGGCTTTCAACTCATCCAGCTCGGTTTCAGTGGGTTCACGGTACGCCCTGCAGGCTTTGACTGCCTTGTCCAAGAGATCGATGAACGACGGTGGGATGCCGGCTGCGACTCCCGGCCGAGAAAGCGTAAAACGCCATGCGAGGTTTACTTCGTGTTCTTCTTCGACAGATCGGTACCACCACTGGCGGGACCGGGGCGTGCTTTGCGGCCATGCGCCGCGGCTCATGGTTTTGATGGCGATGACGGCGGCGCCTTTGCGGTCGGCTTCTTCAAGGACAGCCCGGCCGAAATCGCGTTTGTAGTATTCGACGAAGTTGATCGGGAACATGACGGTGTCGAAATCGAAGCTTTTGAGAGCTTCGAGGGCGGCTTTGGTGGAATGTGCGGAGAAACCGATGAACCTGATTTTGCCTTCCTCTTTTGCTTTGATGAAAGTTTCCATTGCTCCGCCCGGGCCGAGCGCTTGTTTGACTTCGTCGATTCTGACGAGGTGGTGCAACTGGTAGAGGTCGAAGTGATCGGTCTTGAGGACGCGCAATGAGTTTTCCAATTCCTTTCTTGCGCCCTCTTTGTCGCGCATTTTGGTTTTGCAGGATAGAAAGATGCGGTCGCGGTCGATGCCTTGGAGTCCGACGCCCATTTTGGTTTCCGCCTCGCCGTTGCCGTAAGCGGGGGCTACGTCGAAATAATTGACTCCGTTATCGAAGGCTCTGTGGAGGCCTTCGGTGCCTGTTTTCTGGTCATAATGGACGAGGGCGAGGCCGGGGAATCCGACGACCGAGATTTGGCGGCCGGTACGTCCGAGGGTGCGTTTGGGTACGGGGGATTCGGGTTTAGAGGGCTCGGGTGGGTTTTGGGCTGCGGGGGCGAGTTTGGGCAGTCCGACGACGAATACACCTGTGGCGCTGCCGACCGTTTTAAGAAAGGTCCTTCGTTTCATTTTGCGCTATGTTTGGGATGAAAATAGGACTGGTTATAAGCAAAAGCAAGTTTGGCAACTCGGCATGAGGCTTGCTCAAAACTGATGTGTGATTGTATTGTCAAATACAAAAGGCGGGCGTGATTCGTCCGTCTGGTCTGAGTGGGTGCAGAGCAGAGTGGGATTTGATTGAGAGCAAAGATTGACGAACCGATGGAAGGCTGACAATGTTTGGGGTTGCGCCGCAAGAGTGCGCGGGGCGCAGCGATTTGTCGGCCGTACAACCATAGAACAGGACAAAAGTGGCAGCCAGAGACGATTATCTGTTGGACAGTCTGCTTGAGATGGGCTACGTGACCAACGAGCAGTTGGAGCCCATCCGTGCCGAAGCCGATTCGACGGGCGAGGGTGTTGTTGACACTCTTGTTGCGAAGGGGGTGATTTCGGCTGAGGTTGTGGCGCAGGCCAAGGCCACTCATTTCGGCACAGAGTTTATCCGGCTGAGCGAGATGCGGCTTCCTGACGATGTTATTGCCGCGGTGCCGAGGCACGTGGCCAAGCGGTATAGCGTCGTGCCCGTCCGGAAGGAAGAGGGGGGCATTGTTGTTGCGATGGTGGACCCGTCGGATTTGGACACGCTGGACGGTCTGCAACATTCGCTTGGGACTTCGGTGATACCGGCCGTTGCGAGCCCTGAAGACATCGAGGCGGCAATTGCCAAGTATTACGGTGTCAAGGAAGACTCGGTGAGCAAGATGATCCAGGACATCACCGAGGGTGAGGTTGATGTTGGGCAGATTACAGCGGTTGCGACTGACGATGGTTCGACCGTTGAGGCTGATGCTCCGATAATCAAGCTGGTCAACACGATGATCGTGGAGGCCTTCAAGATGCGCGCCTCGGATATTCATCTGGAACCGTTGGCGAAGCGGTTTCGGGTGCGGTACCGGATTGACGGGATGCTACACGAGATGAAGAGCCCGGCCAAACGGCTGCAGGCGCCCATCATCAGCCGCATCAAGATCATGTCCAACATGTCAATCGCCGAACGCCGAATACCACAAGATGGACGCATTCAGGCGCAGGTTGGCGGCAAGACGATTGACCTGCGTGTTTCATGCATTCCAACGACCCACGGCGAAAGCATAGTGATGCGTCTTCTCGACAAGGAAGGGCTGCGTCTTGGTTTGCCTGAACTGGGCTTTTTCACAGATGACCAACAGACGTTCGAGCGCATGATAGGTTTGCCGGACGGAATAATCCTGATCACGGGGCCGACCGGTTCGGGCAAGACTACTACGCTTTACGCGGTGTTGAATTTCATCAACCGACCTGACCGCAAGATTATTACCGTTGAGGACCCGGTTGAGTACGTGCTTTCCGGAATCAACCAGGTGCAGGTCAATGAAACGGTCGGTTTGACGTTTGCTGCGGCTCTGAGGTCAATGCTTCGCCAGGCGCCAAACGTGATCATGTTGGGTGAGATTCGCGACCTTGAGACTGCGACGATCGCGATCAACGCCTCGTTGACTGGTCACCTTGTGTTCTCGACGGTGCACACCAACGACGCTCCGAGCGCTGTCACACGTTTGATTGATATCGGCGTCAAACCGTTTCTTGTGGCTTCCTCTTCGCGGTGCTTGATGGCGCAGCGGCTTGTTCGGAAAGTGTGCAAGCGTTGTGGACAGCCGTACACGCCGACTGAGCGCGAACTGAAGGCGCTGAAGATAGACGCTGCTCAGGCTGCTGGCGCGACTTTCCGGAAAGGCAAGGGGTGCCCCGAATGCAACAAGACTGGTTACAGGGGCCGTATGGGAATTTTCGAGATATTTGTTATCGATGATGAAGTGCGAAAACTGATTTACGACAAGGTTTCTTCGAGTGTTCTTCGCGCCAAGGCGCGCGAATCCGGGATGCGAACCTTGCGTGAGGATGGGACGCGCAAAGTGCTGGCGGGTCTGACAACGCCCGACGAAGTGATTCGGGCGACGGCGATGGATGTGGATTGATGAAAGGGATGCACTTTGGCAGGATTGCGTTTTGCGGCGCGTTTTGGGGACTGAGTTTGTTGCCCCCGGCCAGAAGCCTGTATCGTGGGTTTTCGCGTTGGTTTTAGCTGTTATTGTGTTTTGCCATGTCGTACTCGATGTCTGATTTGCTGCAACTGATGGTGCAGGAAGGAGCATCTGACCTTCACCTGCGGGTGGGCGTGCCGCCGGTGATCCGCCTGCACGGGATTCTTCACAGGGTTGAGGGGCCGCCATTGCGACCCGAGGACACCGAAGAACTGATGCGAACGATTACCTCGGAGGAAAACGTTCAGCAGGTCCGCGAACGCGGGACTGTGGACTTCGGTTTTGCGTTCGGAGAGTTGGCGCGGTTCCGCGTGAGTGTTTTCAAAGAGCGCGGGAATTTCGGCGTGGTTGCCCGGCAGATCCCGAACAAGATGATGACGCTGGAGCAGATCGGCCTGCCGCCGTCCGTGCGCGAATTGCTTTACAAGCCGCGTGGATTGGTTCTGGTTACTGGGCCGACCGGGTCGGGGAAGACGACCACACTTGCGTCGATGATCAACATCATAAATGAGGAACGCGACGACGCGCACATTGTTACCATCGAGGATCCGATCGAGTATTATCACAAGCACAAGAAGGCGATCATAACACAGCGCGAGGTGAACGTTGACGTTCCGAACTTTGCCGAGGCGCTGAGGCGTGTTTTGCGGCAGGACCCGGACGTGATTCTGGTGGGCGAGTTACGCGACCTGGAAACGATGGATGCGGCGATCACTGCTGCTGAAACCGGGCACCTTGTCTTTGGGACCTTGCACACGACCGGCGCGGCCAAGACAATTGACCGTCTTGTGAACGCATTCCCGGTGACGCAGCAGGAGCAAATCCGGATTCAGCTTTCGACTGTTTTGCAGGCGGTTATTTCACAGTTGCTTTTGCCGAGATGCGACAAGCCGGGCCGGGTGGCCATATTTGAGATCATGATCAACACCCCGTCGATCAGCGCGCTCATACGCGACAACAAGACGTTTCGTATCCAGTCGGACATTCAAACCGGAGCAAAATACGGGATGGTCACGCTCGACAGCTTCTTGTTGGACAAGTACCAGGCGGGAATGATTTCCCAGGAAGAGGTTATTACGAAGGCCCAGGACCCGGTTTCGATATTGCAAAAACTGCAGGAACTTGAAGCGGGCAAAGCATTGGCTGAAGTTGAAGGTCGCAGGTAATCATGGCTGATATTTCATCAAATCCGTTGTTGGCTTTGATTCGCGAGCGCGGGTTGGCGGACGACATGCAGCTCGAAGAAGTAATGGCAGAGCACGCTCGCACTGGCCGCCCGGTTGGCCAGATTCTGCTCGACTATGGAATAGTGGATACCGACACCCAGCTCCAGATAATCGCGGAACATCTGGGGACGGAAGCGGTTACGATCAATGAGCTAGATCTGACCCCGGAAGTGATTGAGACAGTGCCGGCAGCCACAGCGCGAATGTACCAGTGTTTGCCGGTGGCCGTCGAAGGCGGTGTGGTTAAGATTGCGCTGGTTGATCCGCTCAACCCGGCGGTGATCGATGAGCTGGGGTTCTCACTGGGCAAAGAAGTGCGCATTGTGGTTGCTGACCCCGCCCAGGTCGAGAAACTGATTCGGAAGTTTTATCCTGAGGACAGCGAGGGCGTTGGGGATTTGCTCAAGCAGCTTGGGGCGGATGAGGACATTGCCAAGGAGGTTGTCGAGGCTGAGGGCGGTTCGATAGACCTATCGAGCCTTGCCAATGAAGCTCCGATAATCAAATTCGTGAACCTAGTGTTGTTCCAAGCGGTGCAGGATCGTGCAAGTGACATTCATTTCGAGCCGTTCGAAGACGAATTCAAGATTCGGTATCGTGTTGACGGTGCTTTGTACGAAATGACTCCGCCGCCGAAACATCTGGCTTTGCCGGTGACGTCGCGCATCAAGGTTATGGCCGATCTTGACATTTCGGAGCGGCGTTTGCCTCAGGACGGGCGCATATCGCTTACGATTGGGGGGCGCCAGGTTGACATGCGTGTTTCGACTTTGCCGACGCAATTTGGCGAGTCTGTGGTGCTTCGTGTTCTGGACCGGTCGGCCATGCAACTCGAGATGGAGAACCTCGGTTTTCCGAAGTTCATTTATGACTACATGGTTGAGGCGATCCAGCAGCCCAATGGCATTATTATTGTTACCGGACCGACCGGCTGCGGCAAGACCACGACGCTTTACTCGTGTTTGAGGCGGATTAACACGATCGACTCGAAACTTTTGACGGTTGAAGACCCGGTCGAGTACGACATCGAAGGCATCATGCAGGTGCCGGTGCACGAGGCTGTTGGGATGACTTTTGCCAAGGCATTGCGCGCGTTTTTGCGGCAGGACCCGGACATTATCATGGTGGGTGAAATGCGCGATTTGGAGACGGCGCAGGTGGCAATCCAGGCGTCATTGACCGGTCACTTGGTTATGACGACGCTTCATACCAATGACGCCCCGGGAGCTGTCACGCGCATGATTGACATGGGCGTCGAACCGTTCCTGATTTCATCCACTCTTTTGGCGGTGTTGGCGCAACGGCTGGTCAGGATGATCTGCAAGCGGTGCCGGACGCCATTCGAGCCGACAGAGTCGCAGCTTGCGCTGCTGAATCTGTCTCCGCACGACGTTGGTGACAAGGTGTTTTACTATGGGCGTGGGTGCAAGGAATGCAACGATACCGGGTACCGCGGGCGAAAAGGAATCTTCGAGCTATTGCCGATCAGCGAGCCAATACGCATTTTGATAAACGAACGTTCACCCACGGCTGTGATAAGGCAGAAAGCGATTGAATTGGGAATGGTGACTCTGCGCGAAGACGGTTTGCGGTGCATTTTCGACGGCGATACCACCATTGAAGAAGTGCTGAAGTACACTTGATTTGGAGAAACCCTATGCCGAAGTTCAATTACGTCGCGATGGATTCCCGTGGCAAAGAGACCAAGGGAACACTCGAAGTCGCCAATCAGAACGAAGCCATTACCCGCCTCAAGGAAATGGGGTTTTTCCCGACGAAAGTCGTTGAGGCGGAAAAGCCCAAGGAAAAAGGGGGCAAGAAAGGCAAACCCGCCCCGGCTGCTGGCGAGAGAAAGAAGGGCAAAGGGATCAACATCAACATCCCGTTCCTTGGAGGCAAGGTTGGAACGAAGGTTATGACTGCTTTCACGCGGCAGCTTGCGACGTTGGTGGATGCAGGGTTGCCGTTGCTGCGTGGGATGCGGGTGCTCGAGCGTCAGGAACGCAACCCCACGCTCAAGCAGATCATCGGTGAGATGGCTGTTGCGATTGAAGGCGGCAGTACTTTTTCGGAGGCGCTGGCGCAACATCCGAAAGTTTTCAACCGGCTCTATGTCAACATGGTCAAGGCGGGCGAGCTTGGCGGTGTTTTGGAAGTTGTCTTGAACCGCCTTGCCGAGTTCATGGAAAAAGCGCAGAAGATCAGGGGCAAAGTCAAGGCTGCTCTGTTCTATCCCGTGGCGGTGTTGACGGTGGCGACGGTGATTCTTGGTGTGTTGATGGTGTTTGTGGTGCCGCGGTTTCAGGCGATATTCTCCGACATGCTGGAGGGGGCCGCACTTCCGGGCTTTACGCGGGTTGTATTGGATATTGCAAATGCGATCAAGAGCAGAACCATCCTGCTGTTTGACGGGCCGCCGTACGTGCTTCCCGGGCCTGTGATTTGGATCATCGTGGGCATTATCGTGGCGTTCAAGCTGTTTGTAAGGTGGCGCAAGGGGCGTTGGTTATGGGACAAAGTGAAACTCAACATGCCTGTCTTCGGTCCTGTGATAAGCAAGGTTGCCATTGCGCGATTCACTCGGACGTTGGGCACGCTGGTCAGCAGCGGTGTTCCAATTCTTCAGGCGCTCACGATTGTAAAGGAGACGTCTGGCAACGTTGTCATTGGGGAGGCTGTGTCCCGCATTCATGAGAGCGTTAAAGAGGGCGATACGATTACCGCGCCGCTGGACGCGTCCAATATCTTCCCTCCGATGGTGGTGAGCATGGTGGACGTTGGTGAGCAGACCGGTGCGCTTCCGGAAATGTTGATGAAGATCGCCGACACTTACGAGGAAGAGGTGGATAACGCGGTGTCGGCCATGACTTCGCTTCTGGAGCCGGTCATGATCGTTTTTCTGGCTGTGATTGTTGGTAGCATTGTAATTGCGTTGTTCCTGCCGTTGATAGACCTCATCAACCGCCTTGGCAGTGAGGGTGAGGGCAGCAAGTCGGAAGGCACTGCTGAATGACGTTACGGGTTCTACTCATTCGTACTCCATACAAATGAAAAACCTTCGTTGGCTGCAAGTCGGCCTGGGCATCGCCCTGTTGGCGTCGATAGTTGTCTTGTTCAAACCGTCTTTGCGATCCGGTGCAACCGGTCGCGGCAATGCCGATCCGCCGGTTTCGGCCAGAAGCGTTGATTCAGCAAAGACAAACCCGCTGCTCTCAGTCGCTGCTTGTGAGCAAGGGAATTTCCCATCGCCCAAGCTTGAGACAGCGGTCAAGCCTACCGACCGCCCTGTCACTGAGAACTCTGCGCCGGAGGCGATACACGCTGAATTCGCCAACTGGGTTGGCGAGTTCCTCAGCGCAAGAGCTTCTGGAACTGCACTTCCATCGTTTGCCAAAGGCAGCCGCCTTGCCGCCGCGCGCCGCGCGGCTCTGGCGCAGGCCATCAAAGAAGACCCGCAATCGGCTTTGGAAATGGCTGTTCCGTGGCAGTGGCGCGAAGTGCTCCCGCCAGAAATCACCGCGCATTTTGAGGAGGTTGTGAGCGCGCGAGGGAACCTTGATGTTTTCTGTGCGCTGCCTCTGCCGGGGCCGGATTACCGCGAGTTCAGGCCCGGTCTGATGCGTTATGCGACTATCAATGGCCGAACTTATCAGGCTTATGTCTATGGGAAACGCGCCCGGCAAATGAGCCAGCGCAACATTGCCATCGAAGGCATTGCGGTGGACAATTTACTGGCGATTTCCGAGGAACCGGTTCGGGTGCTGGATGCGGACGAAACCCGGGCGATGACGCGGGTTGGCAAAGCGCCGGCATCTGCCAAGTGCGCTCTCTGTGGTTCCGGGCCGGTGGCGGGGCAGGATCGTCTCTTGGTTTCGCACGGCGGTCAACTTCTTGATGTGTGCTGTCTTTCGCACGCTGGCGAGTTGGGGCGCACTCTCGCCGAGGTTGAACAGCGGGGACAGATTGCGCTTGCGTCTTCCGGTGGTGATACGTTTGGAGGGAACAGTTGGTGGACCAGCCAGCCTCCCGCGAGCCTGCAGGGTTCATTTGGCACAAAACGGGTGCTTTACATGCGCGTGGTGTTTCGTGATGACATTCGCGTGCCGATCAGCGAGGGCGAAGCAATGGCCATCATGGACGAGGTTGACGCTTTTTACAAGGAGGCCTCTTACAACAAGACTGCTTTGATAACCACTGTAACGCCGGTGCTGACGCTTCCGCATCCGAAGCTCAACTATTCGACTTTGGGGCCCGGCGCGCTCTTACAGGACGCAATGACGGAAGCGATCAAACTCGGGTACAAGACTGAGAACTACGACCAGCTTATTCTGCAGTTCACGAGTGTTCCCGGCTACGAATGGGGCGGGTTGGGCGGCGGCGGAGTGGTTTGGATACAAGGTGCAGGCGTTGGGTTGATTGTCCACGAATTGGGCCACTGTTACGGGCTCGGGCACGCCAACTTCTGGGAGACGCGCCGCCCAGTTCTGCCGACCACGCCGCAGTTGCCGTTCGACATCGACAGTCTCGTCGGGCACGACAGTATCATCGGGGTGGGAGATGACATTGAATACGGGGATATCTTTGATGTTATGGGCAGCGGCGGCGGTGAGGCCACTGCAAGGACAAACCAGATGCTCACAGCGTTTGCGGGGCACTTCAACGCAATCGGAAAAGCACAGCTTGGATGGCTCACGGAGGCTTACATCGTCAAGGTCGCAACTGACGGAACAAACCGGATATACGTCCATGACACGCCGCGGTTGGTGGAAGGCCGGAGTTACGCGCTTCGGATTGCCAAGGACGCCCAGCGGGAGTACTGGATCAGTGCAAGGACCAAGGTTCCCAATCGTTGGTTGACGAACGGCGTTGAATTGCACTGGGCTGCATGGCAACAGGCGCAAGGGTACAGCCAGTTGCTTGATACAACGCCCGGTTCGATCCACGGCCGCCAAGACGCTGCCATAGCTGTCGGCCGGACTTACGCCGATGAAGAATCAAAGGTTTATATCACGCCTGTTGCCAGAGGCGGATCGGGCACCAACACATGGTACGACGTGGTTGTTTTCAGGGGCGAACGAAAAGACAACCTGCCGCCAGTGGTCACACTCTCGGTCTCGACGAACAAGACCCGACCGAACCAGCCGATAACTTTGACGGCGGATGCGATCGATCCGAATGGCGATGCGATGTCTTTTTACTGGGATTTGGGAGACGACACGGCCGGGCCAAATGCGGCAAGCATTGTTAAGGATTGGGCAACGCCGGGTGATTACGTTGTGCGCTGCGAGGTCAGCGACCTTCGCGGGGGCATAACCAGCAAACACATTGTGATCAGGGTCGGCGACCCCACCACGCTCAGAGTCAGCGGTTTTGTTGTTGATAACGCAGGAATGCCACTTCGGGGTGTTCGAGTCTCGAACGGTTCATTGACGGAGGGTGAGTACGAATATGCCGAGAACTACAAGTGGACCTACACGGACAGCGACGGAGCGTTTACTTTGGTTGGCCTGACAAACGGGGATTATCACGTGGGGGCCTATATCAATGGCTACGTAACAACACCGGCCAACTTTGGAGTTCCAATTACCTTGCGGGACCGTGACGCTTCCGGACTGACGTTCATTGCAAACCCGCTCCCACGGGTCACTGCAGAAGTTGTGCAGCATGCAGACGGTCCAACGAAGAAACCCGGCATTTTCCGGCTGAAACGGACTGGTGACACCAATACGGCGCTCCAGGCGTTTTTCCTGTTGGGCGGCTCGGCAGCCGAACGCAAGGATTACGCAAGAATCAGCAATTCAGTTGTGAATCAAACCAACGTTGTGCCCACTCCGTTCGGCCCGAACACCCTTACTTTCAAGTTCTACGCTGTGGATTTTCCGACGGGCGTGGTTGAGACGAATATTACGATCACGCCTCTTGTAACCAACGCGCCTGCTGGACAGGACAAAGATGTCGCGCTCACGGTCATGTATCCGCTGGAGGTCATGCGGCTCGAGCTTACGAATGGCGAAGGCGGGCTCCTGGCCACGAACACCAATTATGTGTTTTTCAGCGATTGGGAAATCCGCAACGTGAACGGGCAAGAAACATGGTTCCAAAATTACACTGACTACGTGCCATGGTGGCCCGGTGAGGCTCGTCTCAGGATCGCCGCGCAAAAGGCGACATTGCCAATTGTGTCTCTGTTGGCTTCGGCAGCCGCCACGGAGAATGCAATTGATGCTGCGCAATTCACCGTGCTCAGGAGCGGCGTGATGGATGTTCCTGTGACGGTTCAGTTGACTGTCGAGGGGACAGCCGTGCCGGGGTCGGATTACGAGGCTCTGCCAAGCAGCGTGGTTATTCCCGCGAACGCCTCGTTTGTGACCATCCCGGTTTATGTGCGGCCCAACCTGTATCTTGACGGCAACCGGACGGTCAAACTCAAGATCGCCGCCGACCCGGCGTATCAGGTCGGTACCGGCGAGGCCACAGTTACCATTGCCGACAACGACCTCCCACTGGTGACCATTACGGCTACGCAGCCTGTTGGCAGTGAGTCTGGCTCCGTTACCGCGGTCATGATGGTCACACGTGCGGGAGACATGACGCGCGAATTGACAGTTAACTATTTGGTTTCGGGAACTGCGGTAAGCGGCCGTGATTACCGAGCGCTGCCAGGGGCGGTAACAATTCCCGCAGGCCAGCCGTCAGCGGCGATAGTTGTTACGCCGCGCGACAATGGAATTCGCGACGGTGGCAACACCGTCCAGGTGTTCATATCGGATAGTCCGACATACAACGTCGGCTATCCCAACGCTGCCACAGTCTTCATCCAAGACAGGGCGCTTCCCGTTGTTACAGTGAGAGCCACTGACGAAACTGCTGCCGAACCCAGTGAAACTGGCGAGTTCGTGCTCACGCGAACCGGCGACACCAGCCGCGAGTTGGAAGTGTTCATCAAGACCGGCGGCACTGCCAAACCGTTTGCGGATTACGTGTCTTTGGGCGAGCGCGTGGTGTTCCCGCGGAATGCTTCAACGGTGACACTGACAGTTGCGCCCGTGGACGATCGATTGCGTGAGGACCAGGAAACGGTGATTTTGGAAGTTCTGCCCGGACTGGATTATTACGCAGGATCGCCGTCGCAGGCGGTGGTGACAATCAACGATGACGATTCCAGCTCGGCATTGGCTGTTGGATTCAGTTTCTTGAGTTCTACCAACTATGAGACGCCAGGCCAGGCGCTTATCGCTGTCGCAATCACAGGCAACCCGCAAGAGGACAATCCTGTGACTGTCGATTACAAGGTCACTGGCGGAACTGCCATTCCTGACGTTGATTACCCGCTGACGAGTTCAACGGGCCGTCTGATGTTCGTTCACGGCCCGGATGGTGGCAAGGACCAGTACACCAACCGCACCCAATTGATACCTTTTGTTTACACCAATGA
Organism: Verrucomicrobiota bacterium; assembly: GCA_012517065.1. Classification (GTDB taxonomy): domain Bacteria; phylum Verrucomicrobiota; class Verrucomicrobiia; order Limisphaerales; family J093; genus JAAYVR01. Next base: position 12,129 of record JAAYVR010000248.1, read on the forward strand.
CAGCGAGGCGAAGCCGGACAGGACTGTGGTGCTGACGCTCATAGCGCCGCCGCCGTTCATAAGCAACTGGCTCAGCACCAATGACATCACCATTACAAATGAAAGCGGCGAAACGATCACAACCAACGAGGTTGTGACCAACTCGACGTTGGTTACGATCCCGATGAACGCGTCATTTGATGTCTATCAGAGTCACACGCTGACCATACTTGACGATGACGCTTCGGTGATCACCGTTGAAGCAACGGACCCGGTGGCGTATGAGCAAGGTTTGGACCCGGCCGTGTTCACGATCAAGCGCACAGTGGTAACGAACCGCGCCCAGAAAGTCCGGTTCCAATTGTCCGGTCTTGCTGCTAATGGCAGCGATTATCAGACCATCGAAACAACAGTTGAGATTCCGCCAGGGTGGGATTCGATTCAAATCCCTGTAATGCCGGTTGATGACCCGGTTCAGGAGTACATCGAGGATGTCAAACTAACGCTGCTAGAGACGCCCGGCGCGCAGATTGGCGACCCGAGCGCTGCCACGGTGACCATAATTGACAACGATGGGACAGTGGAGTTTGCCCGGACTGCGTACTCTGTGCCTGAGAACGTCGGCATTGCCAACATCCCGGTTCGGCGTACTTCTGACACCAACGCGTTGGTGACAGTCGATTTCACGGTCACCGCGGGCACCGCCGTGCCAGATGTCGATTTCGTTGTGACCAATGGTGTGCTGGTGTTCCAACCTGGGGAGACAGTCAAGAACCTCCAAGTCCCGGTCCTTGACGATCTTGTGACGGAGCCAACCAAGACAGTTAACCTGACATTGCTCAACCCCAGTGGCGGCGCAGCGTTGGGCGGCCAGACAACAGCCGTGTTGAATATCGAGGACGACGACACTGCGGTCGAGTTTGCCGGCGCCGCATTTACAGTGTATGAGCACGAGACCAACGCCGTTGTCACTCTGCGCAGGATTGGTGTTTTGACTAACGTCGCCCAGATCACCTTCGTTGCCACCAATGGAACTGCGGTTGACGGCGTCGATTTCGTCGCCACAAATCAGACCGTTTCTTTCGTGCCGGGACAGACCTTGACAAATGTGTTTCTGAGGGTTCTCGACAATACCTTGATAGAATCGAACAAGACGGTATTACTCACGCTGCTAACCAATGAGCTTGTGACCACAAGTGTGGGACCGCAAGGGAACGCCACACTGACAATTGTGGAGAACGATTGCGCCATTCAATTTGCCGCGACGAATTACTCCGTCATCGAGTACGCCAAGGTTGTTAATCTCGATGTCCAGCGTATTGGCGGGACAGTTCATCCTGTGCAGGTTGATTACAGAACGGTGGACGGTACTGCAAACTCCGGCCGCGATTACCAGAGCATTTCCGGCACGATAACATTTACGGGTGATACGAATGTGCTGGCTCTTGATGGTTCCGGCAGGCTTGTGTTCCAACCCGGTGAAACCAACAAGACCATTCAGGTCCGCATTTTGGATGACAATCTCGGCGAGGGCGATGAGTTGTTTTTGGTTCGCCTGCAAAATCCGCGGGCTGCGGTCAATGTGCCGACGAACACCGTTGTGTTGGGGCCGGTCACAAGTGCTGGAGTCACAATCATCGACGACGAAACGCCCGGGCAGGTTGATTTTGCGTTCAATCCGGGCCAGGGCGCCGATGGTCCTGTCTATGCGCTTGCATTGCAGAGCGATGGCAAGGTGGTAATCGGCGGGGCGTTTACGAGCATCGACGGAATTATTCTCAACCGCGTGGCGCGGTTGCATGAGGATGGTTATCTGGACAGTTTTCTGACGCCGGGCGAGGGGACTGACGGCGACGTTCATGCGATTGCTGTACAGCCCGACGGCCGCATTCTGATAGGCGGAGATTTCCGAAGTGTCAACGGCGTGCCAAGTATTCGGCTGGCCCGGTTGAATGCTGATGGGTCTGTACACGACGGGTTCAAACCGGGGCTTGGACCTGACGGCCGCGTCAGGGCCATCGCTGTTCAGCCCGATGGCGCGATCTTGATCGGCGGCGACTTCAATTCAGTGGTTGGCGCGCCGCGCGTTGGGATTGCAAGGTTGACGTCAGACGGGATGGTTGATCAAACGTTTGATCCTGGTGCGGGCGCGCCCGGTGTCTATGCAATCGCGGTTCAACCTGACGGCAAGATACTGATCGCAGGCGCTTTCACGAGCGCGGCGGGCTCGGCGCAGCGGTACATTGCCCGGCTGAATCAGGACGGGTCGCTTGATCGCACATTCAACACGGGCGCCGGTCCGGACGGCATGGTGCGGTCAATTGCGCTTCTGGCTGACGGCCGAATCGTGATCGGCGGAGACTTTGAAACCTTCGCGGGCATATCGCGGTACGGCGTGGCCAGACTTAACGCTGACGGGTCCCTCGATACTGCCTTTGAACCGCCAACCGATGCCGACGGCGTCGTGTACGCCGTTGGGGCGCTATCCGACGGAAAGGTCATGGTTGGCGGCGCGTTTACGACGTTTGGCGGTTTGCCGCTTGCACGTTTCGCTCGGCTTAACCCGAACGGGACTGTGGACACCAGTTTCCAGATTGGCACGGGCGCCAATGACCTTGTGCGTGCGCTGGTCGTGCAGCCTGACACGGCGGTTGTCATTGGCGGCGATTTCACAGAAGTCAACGGGCTCGACCGGAAGCGGATCGCGCGCATCCACGGCGACGAGAAGTTCCGGTTGAACACGGTCCAGTTCAGCGCGGCATTCTATCGCGCACCGGAAAACGGAACAAACGCCGTTATCACTGTCGTGCGCGGGGGCGATGTCACAACCAGCTTTGCTGTGAATTATGGGACGCGTGATGGCACCGCGATCGCAGGCAAGGATTATACAGAAACAAACGGCTCGCTCACATTCGCCGCGGGTGAGACTGTGAAGACATTCGAGGTGCCGATTCTCGACAACCTGCTTGCCGAGGGCGACAAAACCGTCGGTTTATTCCTCACGAATATTCCGTCTGGATTCAGCCTGTCTGCAAGGTTGACGGCGACGCTGGTCATCGAAGACAACGAAAGCGCTCTGGCTTTCAGTGCGCCGACCTATACGGTGAGCGAGGGTGCTGGTGTTGCGACGATCACCGTGCGTAGGACCGGGCCGAACGCAACTGAGGCAAGCGTTGACTACGAAACGCGCGATGACACTGCGGTTGCAGGAAAAGATTACGGGGAAACAAGAGGCACATTGTACTTCATGCCCGGCGAATCCGAAAAGAGCTTTGATGTGCCGATAATTGACAACGACCAGATTGATCCGGACAGGAGTTTGTTTGTTGTTCTGAACAATCCAATCGGCGGGCCGGTTCTCGGGCTTCAATCGACAGCGGTTCTGACCATCACGGATAACGACCGCGTCGAGTTCTACAGCCTTAACATTGTTCCGGCGATTGGCGGCACTGTCACGCCATCGTCCGGTTCATACAATGTTGGCACTGTGCTGTCGCTGTTCGCTGCTCCCGACAGAGATTACAAGTTCTCGGGCTGGACCGGGACGATCAACTCGGCGGCGAATCCGTTGTTTATTGTGATGGACAAGAACTACACGCTCAAAGCCAACTTTGTGCCTGTACAGTTCACTTACACGTTCGAGCCGCCGTTTACGGCCGCGAATCTGGCATCGGCTCCATGGGTAAGCTCGACGACCAAGCCATGGCAGCTCCAGTCGGCCACGGCTTCTGGCGGCCGGTTCGCACTCCGATCGGCCCCAATTGGCGACGGTGAAGACAGCACGCTGTCTTTGGTTGTGGTGACACGCGCCGGGGCGGGTTCGTTTGATTTCCGCGTTAGTTCAGAGGCAAACTGGGACTTCTTCGAGTTCTACGTCAACGGCGTGAAGATCGATCGCTGGTCTGGAGACGTTCCGTGGCGATCCTACCAGTTCAACCTTGTTGCGGGCCGAAACACGCTCACATGGCGCTATGTCAAGGACAACAACTTCAGCAGCGGCCTTGACGCAGCGTTTATTGACAATCTGTTTGTGCCGCTGGATGTGCCTGACCCGACCGATCCTGCGGCCCGGTTGTCGGTGATTGATCTTCCGTCCACTGGATTCCATATTCTGCTCGAGGGACGGGCTGGCAATACTTACGTCACAGAAGTCAGCAGTGACCTTGTCGAGTGGCAGCCCATCTCAACCAACACGCTCGGCGGCACTACAGCGATTATTACGGACCTCCAGGCGCCCGCTCGCTCGCATCGGTTCTACAGAGCGTACACGCGCTGAGAATCCAAACATCGCAAGGAAGAATCCAACACGATGCTGGACATTCGCATCATCCGGGAAAACCCCGACGCGGTGAGAGAGCGGCTTGCGGCCCGCGGCATCTCCGACAAGGACCACGTTGCAGAGTTGCTGGCCCTGGACGAGCGCCGCCGAAGCCTGTTGGTCGAGGTCGAGTCGTTGAAGGCGCAGCGGAATCGTGCTTCCAAAGAAATCGGTGCGCTGCTGGCCCAGAAAATGACCGCCGAGGCCGAAGCGAAGAAGGCTGAAACGCGGGCAATTGGCGATCGAATCGCCGCGTTGGATCGCGAGGTCGCGCAGGTTGAACAGGAACGCGAGGCGATTTTGATTCGCCTTCCGAATCTTCCCCATGCAAGCGTGCCAATCGGCCGGTCTTCGGCAGACAATGTTGTGGTGCGGAGTTGGGGTGAACAACGGAAATTCGATTTTACCCCTGCCGGGCATGTGGACTTGTGCGAGCGACTGAAGCTTGTTGATTTTGCCCGTGGCGCCAAGCTTTCAGGCAGTGGCTTCCTTCTCTACACGGGATGGGGGGCAAGGCTTGAACGCGCGCTGATCCAGTTCATGTTGGATTTGCACGTCGAGAAACACGGTTACACCGAGGTGTCGCCGCCGTTCATTGTCAGTCGGGATTGCATGTTTGGCGTGGGGCAGTTCCCAAAGTTTGAAGATCAGGCCTATGCAGTTCAGGAAGGGCTGGATTCTTCCACGCTGGGCAAGCTGTATCTGCTTCCGACGGCCGAAGCCCCGGTGGCAAACATCCATCGCGAAGAGATACTCAAAGATGCTGCGCTTCCGATTCGGTATGTTGCGTACAGCCCCTGCTTTCGCGCCGAGGCTGGAGCGGCCGGGGTCGATACACGCGGCATGATTCGCGTGCACCAGTTCGACAAGGTTGAACTGATAAAGGTCGTTGCTCCGGAGCGCGGTTACGACGAGCTCGAGTCGATGGTTGCAGATGCAGAGGAAGTTCTGCAGCTCCTTGGTTTGCATTACCGCGTGGTGCTTCTTTGCACCGGGGACATGGGATTTGCAAGTGCCAAGACGTACGACATCGAAGTCTGGGCACCTGCGCAGCGACAATACCTCGAAGTCTCAAGTTGCTCCAATTGTGCTGACTTCCAAGCGCGCCGCATGAATCTGCGCTACAAGACTCAATCCGGTGAAAACCGGTTCCCCCACACACTCAACGGCAGCGGCACGGCTCTTGCGCGACTGTTTGTCGCTCTTCTCGAGACACATCAACAATCCGACGGAAGCATAGCCATACCGGTTCCCCTCCAACCTTACCTGAAATCCCCGATAATTCGGGCGTAGCGGCTGAAAAAGCAGGTTGAGCCCGGAAATCTCACCGGAGTGAAGGCATGGCTGAATCCGATAGCTTGGCCTGACAGATTCCCGGGTCAGGCGATTGTGCGCATGCGAGGTCAGTGATTGCTTCGGGCTGCCTGGGCCGCCGCAGCGTAGAGTTGGATGTATTCTTGGACCGGACGATCCCATGCATGGTCTGAGGCGGCGGCATTGGCTGTTATCCTTGCCCAGTGCTTGCGCTGTTTGAACAGCGCAAGCGCCCGTTCAATTGCATGCTCGAGTTCGTCCTCGGTGGGGGTTTGGAGGAGCCAGCCGTTGCCTTCTCCCGTGATCGGATTGTACTCCGTGAAATTATCTGCCAGACCGCCCGTACGGGTCACGACGCATGGGACGCGGTGTCTCAGAGCGACGACCGGGCGTGTCCCGCACGGCTCGAATTCCGACGGGTAAAGGAAAATGTCGATGGCGCGAAATACGACTTTTTGTTCTGCTGTGCTGTAGCTGCGAACGAACCTCACGTTGCGCGGCCACCGCTGTGCCAGCATTTCGAGGTTTGCTGATGTTTCGACTGCGTACTGATCCTTCGGATGTCCCTCGCCAAGGTAAACGAATTGCAGTCCGCCGTTGGTTTTTTCCAGCAGGCGGCCAATAACGGTCGCAGCGAGTTTGACACCTTTCTGTTTGTCGATTCGGGACACCATGCCAAGCAGTGGAATTTGCTTTCGACACTCGAAGCCAAATTGGTTCTGAAGCTCGGCTTTTGTCCGTGCTTTGTCTTCAGGAGTGATCGATGGCCATTCATGGTACGAGATGCCATTAACAATCCCGACGAAATCCTGTGCGCGTTCTTGATAGTCTCTTTCGAGGCCGAAACCTCCGAACGGCGTCAACATTTCCTCGCGGTTTGTACGCGAAACGGCGTTGAGTTTGTGAGCGTATCGGACGCCTCCCCGCAGAAGGCAGAACTTGTCAGGTTCACCCGGTTGTTCAAGGTTTGGCCAGTGTTCGCCGTTGATCCCCAGCTCGGGGAATCGGTGTCCCGGAATCCACCCGCCCATATGCTTTGCATTGTGAACGGTCAGCACCGAAGCGGTTTGTTGGAATATGGGATTGTTGCCGTACTTTGCGCGGAGAAGAACGGGCACCAAAGCTGTTGGCCAGTCATGAGCGTGCAGAATATCCGGCCGGTCCATCAATCCAAGATGCACCATCGCTTCGATGGCTCGGAATGCTCCTTCGCAAAGGGCGAGCGCGAAATCCAGTGGGCTGGGGCCTTCGTAAGCTTCACGTATGAGTCCGGGGATTGACAGGAAACAATGTGTCACGCCGTTGTAAACTCCTCGCAACACGCTCATTTCGTATTTGTGCGGGCCGATGGCGACAGAACATGAGACACCCCCTTCGATGCACGGAGGCGGATTTGCTTGCATTGACTCGTACCACCCGGTCACAAGATGGGTGGTCAGCCCTGTACGGCTCAATGCCGCAGCCAGTTCGCCGCAAACGTTGCCCAATCCGCCCTTGCGATAGAAAGGCTCTGCCTCGGGCGCTACCAGAATCACATTTCGAATTGGTGGTGTCACTTGTCCCAGCACATTGCAAACCCGCCGTATCGCAACGCAGCCCAATCAGTTCGGACTTTGCACAGTCCAGTTTCGGCTGCGCCGCGTTGTGTCTCAAACGGCGCCGCACAGATTCCGCGCGATTCCCTGTTGGCGTCAACTTGAAAAACGTTGCGTTGGTGTACCAGAATTGTCCGGACCACGGGCGTATTTGCCGCACACAACGCATAAGATGCGCCCGCGGGCAGGTGTGGCGCGTGGGCTTTCGCTCTGTCCAAGGTGTTGGCAGGAACGCTATTCCGGACTTCCATTTGAGACCTCGTTTGCACAAGATTGGCGCCATGGACGAACCGTCGCGCAGAAGGCAATTGGCCGATCGATATCTCAATTATCCATTGATATCGATGCTGATTCTCAGCCCTGCGTTTCCTTTGACCATCGCGGGGTTGATCCTTTTGGGAATCCTGATTGGCCTTTGCATTCCGAAGCTTTGGGTGACCAGTCCGCCCGATTTCAGTCCAAAGATCAAAGTGAGTGCTATTGACCTTGCCCAGGCTGCAATACTGAGGCATCGAGCCAGAAAGCTTGAATCGGAGGGCAAGTTCGAAGAAGCGCATTATTCGTGGCAAAGTGCAATCGCGAACAATCAAGGCGATGCTTCCCTTGTTGCTGCAGCTCTGACCAATATCATCCGGGTTCAGAATCCGCCTCAGCAAATGATTAACGCTGCTGTAAACCAGGCGTTCTGGCTGATGCGGTTGACACGGACCAACGATCTCGCTCGCGCAGTTGCAGGCGCAGTTTTTGTAAAGTGTCGCGTGCCCGAGTTCACCTACAATCTTCTGCAGAACCTTCAACCCCCTTTGCCACCCGCACAGGAAACCGCAATGCTTAAAGCATTGTTCTTAACCGGCAGAATAGGAGAATACCGCGACCGCCGGGACAAATTCAGGCAATTGCTGCCGTCTGATCGTGAACTCGACGTTTGCGATGCGGGCTACATGGCCGAATGGGGGCCAGCCGACAAAGCTGCTGAAGCACGAAAACTCCTCGCCAGCGCAATTGAGGACCGGGACCTGCAGGAATTTGCATGCCGCGTGCAGACGGTTGTGGCCGCAAGGGTTCAAGACCCCGCAAGATACGAATATGCCCTTGAACGGCTCCGCCAAATCCAGGCTGATACAACCGCAGACCATATTGGCTACTGGAAGCTGCTCGAAGCTGCTGGGCGTCTGGCTGATGCGCGTCGATTGGCGGAAAGTTATCCCTATCCACCAACCACACCTGCCGAAGTCCTACAATTCAGCAGTGCGCTCATTTCCCTCGGCGCAACGGATCAAGCCGAGAGGTTGTTTGCACGTTACGCTCCGGCTTTTGCAAACACCGACAATGTGGACGTCGCTGCAATCTGGGTCCGATACGCCGAGCTGCTTATCCAGTCCAGGAAATGGGATGATCTGCAGACACTCGCAGTGCAGTTGAGAACACTCTCGCCGATTCGCACAATGCTGACTGGATACAGTTATTTTCTCGAAGGACGCGCAGCTCTCGCCAGGGGCCGGACGGAAGAAGCAGCCGCTAATTTCAAGAAATGCGTCGAAGAGCCTTTCTATGTGCCGGCCGCGGGCATGCACACCGCGCGTAGCCTGCTGCTGCTCGGACACGCCGATCTTGCAGATCAGATTATTGGACAATTGGAACAGTTTCTGGCGAATGATGTTGAATACTGGCAGTTGGTTTTCGAAATCAGCTATGCGCTAAAACAAGATGAAGCCCGGCTCTTGCGTGCTGCAATAAAGGCGCGCGAGCTCGAGCCAAACAAACTGGTGTATAATGTGAATTACGCCGCCGCCTTGCTTATATGCCGTCAGAATCCGGCCGAGGCGGCGAAAATCACGCTGACGTTTTTTCAAAGTTACCCCGATTCTCTCATTGCGACGGTCAACCACTGTTTTGCTCTGGCATTGAACAAACGGTTCGACGAAGCAGCCGATATCCTGAAGAAGATCAATACCGCCGCGCTCGGCGGGTTCGAGTCAACCATTTGCCATTTGTGTTGGCTCGAGATTCATTTCGGCCGTGGCGAACTGGATTCGGCTCGCGAAGATTTGAAACACATCAACACGAAACTGCTTTTCCCGGGGCAGATCAAATGGATCGAATCGGTGCGCCACCAGATTGAATCGGCGCGATAGTGCCGATCGCAGTTTTGAAATCGGACGTTTTGTTCTGTCAGAATGCGCCGCCGGAAGCGTTTTTGGCAGAGAAATGTGGGGCAGAAAAGCGAGGTCTTGGCAAGGTTTGTGAATGTGACTTGCGCTTTCCGCAGATTTCTGAGACCAAGTTTTCTGTTTTCGGCATGTTTTACTTAAAGTATTTGTTCGCAAATGTCCGGCTTGCGCTGCGATTGCTGCTTCGAGGCGAGTGGCAGCGCGTTGTGCTGGCCGTCTATGCACGTCTGTACGTGCTTTTCTACCGCATTGTTTTTCCCATTGTTCGCCCTTTTGTTCGAAATCCAAAAGGGGTGATTGACAGTCCGGGCGTCAGCGTCGAGACGGATCATCCTGTGGCAATCACATCACCCGATTATGCTGTTCCGCACGGGACACGGTACAACAACAGCACAAACCGCAAGTTCGTGCTGCTCATGCACGAACATTTCCGGAGCGTGTTTCCAGATTGCACACTGGCGTTCATGGACCTCGGGTGTTCCGGGGGGCAACTGGTCGCCGATTTCGCCTCGCTTGGCTGGGTGGCGGTCGGCTTGGAAGGGTCCGATTACTCACTCAAACACAGGCGCGCAAACTGGCGGGATTTGGCGAATCGCAATCTTTTCACCTGTGACATTAGCAAACCTTTCCGTGTTAAACGAGAGGGCCGCGATTTGCAGTTCCACCTGATCACAGCGTGGGAAGTCCTCGAGCACATCTCGATGCGGGACCTCGAGACTGTATTCAAGAACATAACCGAGCATTTGTTGCCGGGGGGATGTTTTGTCGCGTCAACCAGCTCGAGCACGAGCATTGTCAACGGGGTTGAGCTGCATCAAACCCGGATGCCCAACGCCGAATGGCGGTCGTGGATCGAACAGCGGTTTCCTGAGTTGGAACCGGTTGATTTGCACCTGCGCATCTATCAGCATGTCCGATTCGATTTCGGCGAACCATCCTTCCTTGCATATCGAAAGAAAGGTGGAACAGATTCCGGTACACCCCGCTAGCCGTGAAATCGCATCGGCTCACCGGCCGAGGACACCCACGCAATGAGCCTGTCACTCTGTTAGTTGGCTGAAGCCAGGTTTCCGACGGATTCAACTCGGAAATCGCTGAATTGGACCCACCGCTCGGTGTCGCGGGGACCTTGGTAACAGTGAATGCTTGCCATGGGCTGATTGTTGGCAGGCACCGGCAGGTCACATTCGCCAACCGACTGCCATTTGTCCGTGCCAACAGGCCGAAAGCGGCCATACAAGGTCTTGCCGCGCGCCCTCAGTTGAAGTTCCACAGCAAAGGCGTTGATGGGGATGATCGCAATGGGGCGGGTCCTGTCCTTCTCTTCTCTTCCCATTACGATGCACAATTTGCCGTCCACAAGTTCTTGTCCGAGTTTCACCATGTGTGCGTCATCGTAGTACCATGCGAGGTTTGCCTGTTCGTACTGGCCTGTTGGGTGGTTCTGGACCGTAACCGAGATCAGAACTTCTTTGTCGTCGGGTTGTGGAATGGGGCGCACCAACACGTTGCGCGCGTCATTGGCACCTCCCCAGAGGTTGCCGGGTTGAATGCGGATTTCCAAGCCGGACGACGTTACGCGCCATGCGCTTTTATCTTCGCGCAACCATTGCCATCCGTCGCCCAGCTTGCCCGCGAAGTCGTCACGGAACACGAGTCTGGCCGATTCTGCGTGCCAAACCTCGGCAAGTGCGTTCACCGATTTCATCGTCTCGGTCAGTTCCGGATACGGGCGATCGTTCTCGTCCACGACACCGTAATTTGAATTCTCCCCATCGAACCTTCCTTCTTTTGGCTGGTCGTTATGCTGAAACCAGTTGTACCCGACGACCGTCGGTTCGTGGAGTATTAGCTGAACGTATTGCTTGAAAGCCGCTGCGCGGGCCTTTTGATCTGGCACCTTTGGTCCTGCCCCTCGCGTGTTTGGCAGGCCGGAATCCTGCGCGCGGAAAGTGAATTCGCCTATGACCAGCGGGCGATCGAACTCTGCGTACTTGCGCACCACGGGCGTGGGGTCCACCAGGTAACAGTTGAATGATATTGCGTCCAAATGCCGGGCTGCGGCCGCGAGCACAGGTCTCGGCGGCAAATACGCGAATCTGCACCCGAGATTCAGATGATTCGGATCAGCTTGGCGCAAGGCAGTGCGCGTGGCTTTGAAATAGCGTTCTGCAACCTCGCCTGCGAACGCTTCGCAATCGGCCACGAAAGCTGCTCGTGCCGGGTTAACCTCATTCGCAGCGCGCTCTTCCAGTTCGTTCTGGGCGTAGAATGGTTGTCGGACGAATGGCTGGGCGATATTGGTTGCTCTTTCAAGTTCATCCCAAGATGAAATCTGCATTTTCCACACCTTGGTGAATTGCTGGATGTCGGGGTATCGCCGTGCGAGGAACTGGAGCGCAGCTTGTCGTCCGGCGGAATTCGCCGGCCGATTCAAGAACAGCGTGAGAAGCTCCTCTTTTCCGCGCCAGTCGGGTCCCCAGCGCAGTTCATTGTCTGTGAACCACCCCAGAATTGCCTTTTCCTCCTTGCGCGGGTTGCAGCGTTCCAATGTGCGGTTGCGGCAAAACGATTCGAAATCCGGGTCAAAGACATCGGGGAAGATTCCTTGCAACCACGCCTGACCGCCCCGGATTTCTTTGGCGACGAATTGTGCGCCCAAATCCAGAATGGGGGCGCAAGCGAGCCTCTTGCCGTCAACTTCAAATTGGATCAGGCGATCGTCAGACCATGCGCCCACGGTGTTGAATCCCCATTCCAACAACCGTTTTGCGGCTGTCTCCCGCCATGCGTTCACGCTTCCATATTTCGCTTGCACGGCCTCTCGATACGGCGATCGGTCTGTTCCCTTGATTCTGTCGCCGTCGAACTGGACATGGCACACGCCTTTGAGGATTGTTTGCTTTCCTTCCGGTGAAATCAGCCACCATCGCCCGTCTTGTTTTTCCGCTCTGTAGAAACCGGTTTCTGCGGCCTCGATCGAGGTTGTCAGAACGGCGGTTGTGATCATTGCGGCGAAATGCAATCCAACGAAACGTGCGGCCATTGATTGGGTCTGCATACTGGCCATCAGAGTGAATGACAGGCCGGGGGGAGTCAACGTTTCTGCGACTTCTTCATTTGCTACCGCCGAACAAACATCAGCACGTTATCTTGAAGTTCCGAGGAAGATTGCTCGGTTTCTCTGTATCTCCTTCTCTGACAGCCAGTAAGGCGGTCACAACGGCAGGGCCCTTGTGAGTGAGCTGGATAAGGTGACAGGCTCGCTGTTTGGGTGTGGCCCCCTGATTGCGGCGTGGCCAGCAAATTGCCCCTTGTTCCGATCCGCAGTTGCTGAAGTCTGCGGAGGAACTTCTCGGATGCCAACATGGGTACAGACACATTGTTTTCGGCGCCATGCCGATATGGGGACAGACACGTTGTTTGGGCATAGAAACAAAGCGGCAGCAAGCTGCCGCACTCCAAGCGCTTCGCGCCTACCGACGCCCACTGCATCCGCGACAGCGCATGAAAAACCATCGGGATCAGCGGCGCTCTTCCTTGCGACGGAGTCGCAGGGGACATTTTGCAGCCCGGCTTGGGAGACAGCCACAGGGGACGCGGATGCCGGGTCACTCTGCCCGTCAGGCAACTGTGGTTCCGGTTGCGCCGGGCTGCGAAATATGCGGGCCAGGGTTTGCCTGGGTCGAGTTCCCGCCGCGACGGGGTTTGCTGCTCTATTGCAGGGGGCTCTATTGAAGCGCTTCGAAAACCTTGCCGACGAGTGTCTGGCTGGGTTTGAGCGTCTTTGCGCCTTTGTGCCACTTCGCCGGACAGGCTTCGTCGGGGTGCTCTAGCAGATACACGTTTGCTTCGAGCTTGCGAAGAAGTTCTTCGGCGTTGCGGCCGACGTTGTAGAAGTTCACTTCGGAAGACACCAGCAGGCCGTCTGGGTTTATGATGAATGTGCCTCGGAGTGCAAGGCCGGTCTGTTCATCATAGACGCCAAAGAGTCTGCTTACTTCGCCGGTCCGGTCTGCGCCCATTGGGAACTGCAACGTAGCGAGAAGCTTTTCCGCGTCTTTCCACGCAAGGTGCGTGTACTTTGTGTCGGTCGAGATTCCAATGACTTCGGCGCCGAGTTTCTTCAGAGCCGGGTACAACGCGTTGACGTCGGCCAACTCGGTTGGACAAACAAAGGTGAAATCTGCCGGATAGAAGAACAGGATTGTCCACTTCTTTTCCTTTCGCAGGGATTCTAGCGATATCTTCCCGAATTCGCGATTAACAGGATCGTATGTTTCGAGTTCAAAATTCGGCACCGTCATGCCGACCTTCATGTTGTTTGCTTCACACATGGCTTCCATCTTGTTTGTGTTTACGACCGTTGCAGGTTCACTTGCTGTCTCAGCACGCCCGGTTTCGAATCGTGTCAATCATTTTGCCCATCGCCGGGCGTGGCACGGCCTCATCAAAGACCAGAATCGACGAATGTCAAATGCGCACTCGGATGCAATCTGCGCTTGATCAAACCAGATGAGCCGTGGAGATTGGGCGTCCCATGAATCTGTTTGATGAAGTTGGTCTGTCGAGCTGCGATCGTTCAGATGCAGATGACTCGGGTGGCTCGACCCTGTTGCCTAGGCTGGGAAGTCTGGCAGTGCGGATGGCATGTCAGGTTTTTGCTCTGTGGATCGTACTCAGCGCTCTGACCTTGCATGCTGCCGACCAACCGCAGTGGGGGCACGCATGGACAAGGAACCTCGTTTCCGAAGAGCGGGGTTTGCCAGGCGAGTTCGATCCTGCCACCGGCCGCAACATCAAATGGGTTGCCAAGCTCGGCACTGAAACGCATTCGACCCCTGTCATAGGCAGCGGGCGCGTTTTGATCGGGACAAACAACGGTTCGCCTCGTGATCCCAAGCACAAGGGCGATCGTGGTGTTTTGATGTGCTTTGATGAAAAAGACGGTCGATTTTGCTGGCAGTTGGTTGTGCCAAAACGCACCGAGGATGTTTTCTTTGACTGGCCCAATGCCGGGATTTGTTCTGCTGCGACCATCGATGGCAAACGCGTCTATGTCGTCAGCAACCGCAGCGAGGTCATGGCGATCGACATCGACGGATTCGCCAACGGCAACGACGGGCCGTTTGTTGATGAGGGCCGCCACATGTCGCCGCCGGAAGATGCGCCACTGGAACCTGGCCCAACGGATGCGGACGTTTTGTGGGTTTTTGACCTCACAACTGGTGCGGGCATTTGGGCTCATGACGCCCCTTGCAGTTCGATTCTTGTCCACGGCCCTCACCTGTATCTGAACACGAGCACCGGCGTTGACAACACCCACAAGCGCATCAGAACGCCCGATGCGCCGAGTCTTGTTGTGCTCGACAAAGCCACGGGCACTTACCTTGCGCGCGACGGCGAGCCCATCGCACCAAACATCTTTCATTCCACATGGTCACCTCCTGCACTCGCGAAAGTGAACAATCAGTCTCTGGTTTTCTTCGCGGCCGGCAACGGTGTTTTGTATGCTTTCGAGCCGCTGTCGCTCGAAGCTGGTTCTGCAAACGCACTTACTGCCGGTGCTGCTTCTCCGGCGCCAGCCCCGGCGCGGTTGAAAACGGTTTGGAAGTTCGATTTTGACCCTGCAGCGCCCAAAACGAATGTTCACAGGTTCAACAGCAACCGCCGCGAAAGCCCCAGCAATTTCTACGGCATGCCCGTCGTTCATAACGGGCGAATCTATCTGGCTGGTGGTGGCGACGTTTTCTGGGGGAAGAACGAGGCATGGCTTAAGTGCATAACGGCTTTTGGAGACGGGAAGCATGCCGCTGGCACAGAACTGTGGGCGTACCCTTTGGTTCGCCACACGTTGTCAACACCCGCAGTTTACAACGGCATGGTTTTCATTGCCGATTGCGGTCAAACCCTTCACTGCGTCGATGCAGAAACCGGACGCGGATACTGGAAACACGAACTGAACGGCGAGATTTGGGCTTCGCCGTTTGTCGCCGACGGCAAGGTGTATCTCGGCACTCGCCGGGGCCAATTCGTTGTGATGGCGGCAGCGCGGGAAAAGCAGGTTATCAGCACGATCGATTTTGGCGCGCCGATTAGTTCCACCGCGACCGCGGCAAACGGGGTGTTGTACGTCGCGACAATGACGCATCTATACGCGATTTCAGCCGGCGCGAATTGACCGTTGGCCCGAAAATCTCACCAGCCGCCCCCGGAATATGCCCATCGCTTCGATACGGTGAAATTTCCGGGCTTGGCATGCAGTGGCGCTGACATCTGTTCTGGAAGCGCAGACTTGGAAAACGCGCCGTTCTCGTGTATAAGTGCCGTGTGAAGAGCCGCAGAATCGCTATTGCAACTTTGGCTGTACTGGTTGCTGCGGGCTTTTTCATTGTCTGGCAGTTTTCAGAACGCCGCCTAGAACACAGTCAGGACACTCACATCCTTGGCGCCGCTGGACGGTACGGCGTTGACCCTGCACTGGTTAAGGCTGTGATATGGCGCGAGAGCCACTTTCATCCAAAGGCTCGAGGCAGGGCAGGCGAGGTTGGCCTTATGCAGCTTACCGATGCCGCCGCACAAGAATGGGCTGAAACAGCAGGAGTCTATCCGATTTCAGAAACGCATTTGCTTGACCCCGCTACAAACACGCTTGCAGGGACGTGGTACTTGGGCAAGTTGATCCGACGTTATCAGCGGGCCGATGACCCCTTGCCGTACGCCTTGGCGGATTACAACGCAGGACGTGCGAATGTGTTGAAATGGGCCGATGGCGAGGCTTCCACGAATAGCGTCGCATTCATCGACAGGATCGCTTTCCCGAGTACAAGGGCTTACGTGCTGGCTGTGCTCGAAAGACAGAAGCACTACCGCCGCGACTTTGCCTCTGTGAAGCAGCGCTTTCCTGCTGGCAGCGTGAGATAATGCAACCCACTGAGCTTGATCGAGTGCAGGTTGCGGCCTCCTCTCGTTGTCGAGAACAAAGCTCCTTTGGTCAGCAGCTTCATATCACTGCCGCCGCAGAGTGAATGCGGTCCTGATCGCGGCCGACATTGAAGGTTCGCCCAGTTCAAAATTGCCCTTGCAGCCTGTGGCAGGGGGCTTACCCTTTCCCGCCCGAACTATGCAATACAGGATATCACAACAAGCAGCTGCGTTGTCGCCGTCTTTGACCCTCGCTATCGACGCTAAGGCAAAACAAATGAAGGCCGAGGGACGCAACGTGATCGGCTTTGGCGCGGGTGAACCCGATTTCGACACGCCCAAGCACATCAAAGATGCCGCGGCGCGCGCTCTTGCCGAAGGTTTTACAAAGTACACCCCAAGCAGCGGCATTCCAGAGCTCAGGAAAGCAATCGCAGAGAAGTTCAAACGCGACCACGGCCTCGACTACAAGCCTTCCCAGATCATTGTGTCATGCGGCGGCAAGCACTCCTGTTTCAACACTATAATGGCCACATGCCAGCCGGGCGACGAAGTGATCATCCCTGCACCCTACTGGCTTAGTTATCCCGAAATGGTGAAGCTTGCCGGCGCGAAACCCGTTATCATCAGCACAACCGACGCCACCGAATTCAAGGTGACACCAGGCCAACTCGAAGCTGCCATCACTCCGCAGACTCGACTCTTCATTCTGAACTCGCCGAGCAATCCAACCGGCACGGTTTATTCTCCGTCAGAACTGAAAGCCCTTGGCGATATATGCGTGAAACACCACGTCCTCATCCTCAGCGACGAAATCTATGAGAAACTTGTGTACGACGGCGCGCACCATGTCAGTGTGGCTTCTTTTTCTCCGGATCACTATGCGCACACCATAATCACGAATGGGTTTTCAAAGGCCTATGCGATGACCGGTTGGCGACTCGGCTATTTGGCGGCACCGGAACCAATCGCGGCTGCGATCGACGCCATTCAAAGCCACAGCACCAGCAACCCGACCTCATTTGCCCAGAAAGGCGCAGTGGCGGCGTTGACCGGTCCGCAGGATCACCTCACAGAATGGCTTCAAGAGTATGCCAAACGCCGCCAAATCGCTCACGAATGGCTCAATCGAATCCCCGGAATGACCTGCGTCAACGCCAGAGGCGCTTTCTATCTGTTTCCGAACATCGCAAAGTTCGGTTTGGACTCGAGGACATTCTGCGCACGACTGCTCGAGGAAGAACTGGTGGCGGCAGTCCCGGGAATAGCATTCGGCGCTGACAATTACATTCGCATCAGTTACGCCACCAGCCTCGCAAACATCGAGGAAGGTTTGCGGCGCATCGAAAGGTTTGCTCGGCGGCTTGCCGGTTAGTCCGGCTCGTTATCGGACTCCTTCTGCTTGCGGCGGTCGCGGTACTCAGCAATCCATCGCCGCACTGTTTCGAGCAGTGTGCCGGGCGGGTGTCGTTCGAGCCATGCGCGGAGGCGTTCTTCGGAAACCGGAAGGCTGGCGATTGTTGGCTGGGGTGGAAGACTTTCCAAGAGATGGATTACTGCTGGCATTGATTCAAACAGCGCTTCATCCATCAAACTCGGGTTTTCTGCGGACAAGTAAGCATTTATGTCCGCCCATGTGCCGTCCGGGCGGAGAACGTACAGGCTCTCCGCCACATCATCGGATCCAGGTGGATAACCTGTCTGTGTTACAAGGAACGGGCCGCGTTGGTTCGGGAGCGGGCTGAGGTCCCAAACTTTGACCTTACTGTAGTCGTTCGTTATCTTTGGCATCCCCTAAGCTCGGATAATTCGGTGTCGGTCAGGGCCTAACACCCATGGTTCATTTCAATTTGCTGGGATTCAAGCCCTGCAGGTCCTTGGGAACAAAGAGCCCATCTTTGCGTATGAGCTCCCCATCCAGGTACACTTCGCCCCCGCCCCACTCTGGACGTTGAATGAGCACCATGTCCCAGTGGACAGCGGACTTGTTGCCATTGCCGCAGTCCTTGTATGCGGCACCCGGAGTCAGATGCAAGGACCCGGCAATTTTTTCGTCAAACAGAATATCGCACATTGGCTCAGTGATATAGGGGTTAAACCCAAATGAAAACTCGCCCAGGTATCTCGCGCCCGGGTCGGTGTCGAGAATCGCGTTCAGCTTTTTCTCGTTGGATCCGGTGGCGCGAACCACTTTCCCATCCTTGAGTTCGAGCTTGATGTTCTCGAACCGTGTCCCGGCGTAAATCGTTGGTGTGTTAAACTGGATGACGCCATTGGCAGACTTGAGCGTCGGACAGGTGAAGCATTCGCCGTCGGGTATGTTCCGCAATCCACAGCACGGTTTGGCGCCGATCCCTTTGATGCTGAACTCGATGTTGGTCCCAGGGCCCTGGATCTTTACCTTGTCGCCGCGCCGCAATCGCTTCTCCAGAGGCGCGACTGCCCGCGCCATCTTTCGGTAATCAACAAGGCACACGTCGAAGAAGAAATCCTCGAACGCCTCGGTGCTCATTCCGGCAGACTGTGCCATGCTCGGTGTTGGCCATCGGAGCACAACCCAGCGCGTTTTGCTGACCCGATGCTCGAGGACCGGCCGCATTGTCCGATTGAACAACTTCAAGCGGTCCGCGGGGACGTCAGCAGTTTCATTCGCATTTGCGCTTCCCCGAACTGCAACGTACGCCTGCATTTTTCGCATCCGGTAAAGCTCGATGTCGCGCAGTAGTTTTGCATGTTCGGCATCGGTATTAAGCATCACCTCGCGTGTCACGCGCGTGTGCCGAACCTCGACCACCGGGATTGCACCGGCAGCGCGCACCTCGCGCATCAGGGCAACAACAAATTCATCCGGTGCTTCAATCATGTCCAACAACACGCGATCACGTCGTTTCAATGCTGTCGAATACTGAACCAAAACCTTGGCAAGTCGGATGTATCGAGGATCAATCATAGTTGGACGGAGACTACAGAAGCAGACCTGTCGCGTCGAGTGGCAACTGACCCGGAAATCTCACTGAAATGAAGCTTTGGATGTCTTGGTCTGGTCAGGCGGTGATGCTTGCCCGAAATGCCAGGCCGACCTCCGTGTATGCCTCAATTGCGCTCGCTACAACGAGCGTGCCGCTCACCAATGTACCGAACTCCGCGCCGAGCCGGTAGCCTACAAAGATCGGGAAAATCACTGTGAGTGGTTCAGCTTCGCAGTGCGTGACTTCACACCAAGAACCGGGCCTGACCGGGCCGCAACCGCACGCGAAGCGTTCCGCAAATTGATCAGGGTGCGGAGTATGCGGGCCGAAGGCATGGAGCGCACCGTTCGCTGAGTCTCAAGCAGCGCCATCAACAACTTCGCATTCCCATGACTCGAGCTTGCGCCCGAAAGCTTTTTCGTACCCGGAAGCCATGCGCTGTCGGAACGCCTCAGCATGACCGCGTTTGACCAGGTTCAAAGTGGCCCCGCCAAAACCGCCGCCTGTTAGCCGCGCGCCGATGCAAGCCGGATCGGATTTTGCCAGTTCAACCAGTAGATCGAGTTCCGGACAACTGTTTTCGAAGTTCTCTTGCGAGCTTTTGTGGCTTTCGAACAAAAACCTGCCAAACAACTCGAGGTCATTTGACCGAAGCGCCTGAGCACCGAGTTGGACTCGGTTATTCTCGCCCACCACGTGCGCGGCGCGACGGTACTGGAGGTCGGTAAGCTTGCGGCGGCCCGATTCAAGGTCAGATGGCGAAACAAATCGCAGTGAATGAACGCCGAGCGCGTGCGCAGCCTCTTCACAGCAACGACGCCGTTCGTTGTATTCACCAGCTACAAGAGCGTGTTTCACCCCGGAATGACACACCACCACCGAAAGCCCTTCAGGGAATGGCACCCAGTCAACCGTCAAGTTAAGGCAATCAATCAAGACAACCTTGTTCGCCCGGCCGTACAACGAGGAAATGTAGTCAAGCAAACCGCAATTCACGCCGACAAACTTGTTTTCAGCGGCCTGGCAAATCTTGGATAGGATCATTTTCTCTGCAATGCTCAGTTCGGGCAGAGAACCATCCGGCTTCCGAGAAGGAGGAAGCCCGACACCCGTTTCAGTCAAGCTGTAAGGATAAAGATCCCGAACTACAAGTGCGGTGCTGACCAACAGGGCCGCCGAGCTGCTCAAACCGGCGCCGAGCGGAATCGTGCTATGTATCGCTGCATTGTAACCGCCCATGCGCACCCCGCGTTTTCCCAGCTCGATCAGTAATCCCTTCGCATAGTCCGACCACGGCACGGCCGGGTCCTTCGCAATGCTGTCTATTGAAAACTTTGCAGTCTGTCGAAACTCTGCTGACACAAGCTCGACAACACCATCTGCGCGTGGCGATGCGGCTTGCGTGATGCACTTGTCCACCGCAAGAGCCATCACAAAACCCTGATTATAATCCGTGTGATTGCCCAACAATTCCACTCTGCCTGGAGCACGGGCGCTGCAGGCTGGCTTCTGGCCGAACTTCTCTATGTACAAGGATTCGACTTCGCTGGTCTTCACAGCCGTCGATCTATGCCAGATTCGGACCGTGCGGTCACCACCAAAATCCATTGTGATTCAGACACTGGGGGGAGGGCGCGCGGAATGGCCGTAGGAACGGCGTTTTTCGAGAGGCCAGTACCCTGAATGTGGGTTTCTGACAAAGAAGTGAATTTCGTGCTTGATTTCTGTGTCTATATAATTATATTAC
>JAAYVR010000249.1 GCA_012517065.1 Verrucomicrobiota bacterium
AACACCAACGGTCTGGAACACAGTCAGGGGCGTTCATGGCTGAAACAATCAACTACGCTGCCATGCACAATGGGGTTGTCTTGGTCGGTCATCGAAGCGCCAACGGCGCGGCTTATACCAGCGTGGGGCGAAGCCCCACGACAAGGGCCATCTCGACATCATTTTCCACAATTCGAGGGCTGAAAGCCCGGACTATCACAGCAACGTTTTCCCGCCCCCGGCGGGTTAGAGTCCCGCCTTTAGGCGGCGATGAAACGAGCATTCATGGAGCAGTAATACCTCTGAACGTTGCACGTTGAGCGTTGTACGTTAAACGTTCTCAAGGAGACGACGATGCTGGTTAGCCTAAGAAAACGTTCAACGTACAACGTTCAACCAGCCCGCTGGTTTGCCAACCGGATGGCTGTATGCGCCCAAGGATGCGCAAGCGCCGGGGCACTGGCCGTCAGGCAACTTTGGTTCGGGCCAGGCGGGGCAGCGAAATATGCGGGCAAGGGCGATATTCGGCTCGCAGCCAACCGGATGGTCTGGATGCGAACCGGCAGGTGAAGGCCTTTACGGCAAAGTTTGGCGTTGCGCCCGTGGCCATGCATCCCCAATCCTAGCCGCATGTTTCGACCGAACGAGATACTGGATTTGAGTCAAACAGAGCACTTGGCTTTGTTCGAAGGGTGCGAGTATGCATGGGACGCGCTCAAGAAGCTCTCCGATTATATTGTCCACAATGTGCGTTCCGAATTGCGCAACCGATGCGTCGGAGGAGCATGGATTGGTGACAAAGTGTTTATTGGCGAAGGCACGGTTGTCGAGGATGGCGCGATGATCAAGGGACCTGCCATCATAGGCCGCAATTGCGAAATCCGGCATAATGCGTATGTTCGTGAGCATGTAATAATAGGAGATGGATGTTTGGTGGGTAATTCCTGTGAACTGAAGCACTGCGTCTTGTTTAACAATGTCCAAGTGCCGCATTTCAATTACGTCGGCGATTCGATCCTTGGGCATCGCGCGCATCTGGGCGCTGGCGTCAAGGTGTCAAACGTGAAGCTGGTGCCCGGCAACGTCATCGTGCACTGGGAAGGCGCGGACATTGACACCGGTCTTCGGAAGTTTGGGGCGGTGATTGGGGACGAGGCCGAGATTGGCTGCAACGCCGTGCTGAACCCGGGCAGCGTGATAGGACGGAGATCGTTGGTTTACCCGAACCTGTCATGGCGCGGTGTTCTCCCTGAAGGCAACATTGCAAAGAACGCAGCGCTTATCCAGGTCATTGCCCGCCATCACCACGAATCTGGAAACCAATGATCAGCACCACTGAGACAATTCCACAAAGCACGGTCGAGGACCTTGTTGCACAGGTGGAAGCGATCTTTTCACCGAACGGTCTTCTTTCACGAGCCAAGAACTTCGAGTACCGGCCCCAGCAACAGCAAATGGCGGTGGCTGTAGCCCAGGCCTTGGTGGAAAAGAAATGCCTTGTAGTCGAAGCTGGAACTGGCGTTGGCAAGAGCCTTGCCTACCTGATTCCGGCCATTTTGTATGCCGTGACGAACCGGAAAAAGGCCATCGTTTCCACGCACACCATCAACCTGCAAGAGCAGCTCACGGAAAAAGACCTGCCGATGCTCGAACGTATTTTGCCGGTGCGATTTAGCTACACGATGCTGAAGGGCCGTCAGAACTACCTTTGCACGCGGCGATTGCACAAGGCGATGCAACAGGCAGAGAGTCTGTTTACATCCACTGAAAGCGAAGAGCTGAAGCGCATTTACGAATGGTCCAAGGAAACCGAAGACGGCAGTTTGTCTGATTTCGAGACCGAACCTGATCCGAAGGTGTGGGCGCAGGTGTGTTCTGAGCGCGGGCTGTGCTCGCCAAAGAAATGCGGCCATCAGTCTGATTTTGTAAAGGCTGGTGGCCAACCATGCTTTTTCCAGCGCGTTCGCAGTCGAATCATGTCCGCAGACGTGCTGGTCTTGAATCACACCCTCTTTTTCATGCAACTCGGCAGTATCGATGAGGAGCCCGTCGAAGGCGGTGTCCTGTTCAAAAACGATTTCGTCATATTCGACGAAGCGCACACGATGGAATCCGTGGCGGCCCGACACATTGGGGTGAGTGTTTCGAATTCGCAAATGCGGTTCAATCTCCAGCGATTGTGGACCGAGAAGACCGGCAAGGGTTTGCTGGCCACCCTTCGGCGGGGCAAAGCGGTGACTTTGGTGGCCGACGCCCTGGAGAGAACCCAGAAGTTCTTCGAAGCCATCGAGGAGGAGTGTGACCGGATCCACAAATCGCGCCGCGAGTCGCTTCGCCTTGAGTCTGCGGATTCCCCATCGAGCGCACCACGGCACTGGACAGAGCTGCGCATTCGCAAACCCGACATTGTGAATGACAATGTCACTCTGGCCCTTGAACGCGTGAGAGAAGAGGTTTCTGACATGATCAAGATGTCCGAGGATTCGGACATCGGCAGTGAACTAATGGAGTGCAATCGGCGATTGGGCGAACTGCGCGATGCGATTGCTTTTTTCCTGAAGCAGAGGGAGGACGACCACGTTTATTGGGTCGAACGCGGAGGAAAAGGCCAAAAAATCATTACGCTCAACGCAGCACCGGTCGATGTGGCAGATTATCTCCGGCGCCGTCTGTTTAACACCGGCACATCGGTGATAATGACCAGCGCAACGCTTGGCATGGACACAAAACATCTCGGCCAGCCTGTTCGTGCTGAACCTGGCCGAAAGGACGGATTGAACTATTTCGCCTCACGCGTAGGGGCAACTGAGGCGACGCTGCTCCAGGTTGGCTCGCCATTCGATTACGAACACCAAATGCGCGTTTACGTAGTCGGCAAAATGCCCGATCCGCGTGACCCCGAATACTCCCGGGCGCTCAGCAAATGGATTCAGCATTTCATCCGCAAGACGCATGGCAAGGCTTTTGTCCTGTTCACCAACTCCCGCCTCATGCAAGAGCTGGGGGATGAACTCGAGGATTTCTTCGACGAGCTGGGGGTCAACTGCTTTGTTCAGGGAACCGGGACACCGCGGTCGCTGATGTTGGAGAAATTCAAGAAAGACATCGATTCGGTGCTGTTTGGTACCGACAGTTTCTGGCAGGGGGTCGATGTACCGGGCGAGTCTCTGAGCAACGTCATCATCACCCGGCTCCCGTTTGCGGTTCCTGACCACCCGCTAATCGAGGCGCGAATCGAACGCATCGAAGCCAATGGCGGTAATGCGTTCATGGACTTTTCACTTCCCGAAGCCATTCTGAAATTCCGGCAGGGCGTGGGCAGGTTGATCCGCACAAAAACCGATACAGGGATTGTGGTCGTGCTGGACAATCGAATCCTGACAAAACGATACGGTCGGGCGTTCCTTGACGCTCTTCCAAAGTGCCCCGTGGAGATTGTGTAGGATTAGCGAGGCGCCGCCTCAGACCGGCTGAGCTTGCTGTGCCACAACACGCAACCTGTGCCCCGCCGCTGCCTGTACTCGACTCGCCAAGACGTGGGCGCTCCGCGCCCACTCCGGTTCATTGCTGAGCGAGGTCATTCACAACGTGCCACTGCACCCCACCGTGCTTCACTGCATCGATCCATGACTTGATGAACGTTGGGACACGCCATTCCGGCCGCGCCGGAACTGTGACAGACACCTTTCACGCTTCCGCGTAAACCCGGAACTTAATCCCGGAAATCTCACCAGAAATGAAGTTCTGGATGCCTCGGTCTGGTCAGACGGTGAGATTTCCGGTCTCGGGAACCGAACACTTCACATTCCGACCACAGAGTGATATTGTCTTTCCATGGAATGCAAAGAACAACGGAACCGGAGCCGATGCAATTGCTCATATGAACCTTGCTCGCGCAAGGGGTTTTGCTGTGATTGTCTGAGCTATCACTTGCGGAATCGCGAATTGCCTGCTTGTTGTTTTCCGGCCGATGCGGAGGCCACATACGATCGGTCGTTCGAGCACTTCGCCCGGCTGGTGAGCACACGCCGCGTTTAGGCAGGAAATCTCACTGATTCACCCGCCCAAGACACCCCAAACACCATCCCGGTGAAATGTCTGGGTTCAGGGCGATGCTATTCTATAGCGCACGGGCTGCGTCTGCGGCTGGTGACCGTGTGCATTTACTGGGTTGATTTGCAGAGCCCACACAAGCCTGCTACGGTTTGCCACGAGATGAGCGAACCTGTTGTTGAGGTTAAACATCTGCGGAAGGAGTTCGACGGCACAGTGGCCGTGGCCGACGTATCCTTTTGTGTCGGGCGTGGGGAAATCGTTGGCCTGCTCGGGCCGAACGGTGCCGGCAAGACCACGACATTGCAGGTGTTGCTTGGCCTAACGACGCACACGAGCGGTACCGTGCGCATGTTCGGCAAGGAACTGCGATCCCACCGGGTCGAAATCCTCCAGAGATGCAACTTTTCGTCGGCATATGCGGCATTGCCGACGAATCTGCGTGTTTGGGAGAACCTTCGTTTGTTTGCAAGGCTGTATGGTGTCCGGGACTCTGCCGCGAAGCTTGGCTTTCTGCTCGAGTTGTTCGAGATCAAGCACTTGAAGGACAAAGTGACAGGACACCTGTCTGCCGGTGAGTCCACACGAGTGAATCTCTGCAAGGCACTATGCAATGACCCGGAATTGTTATTGTTGGATGAGCCGACGGCGAGTCTTGACCCGGACATTGCGGACAAAGTGCGGCGGATTCTCCGTCAAATCCAGCGTGAAAAAGGCATCAGCATGATTTACACGTCGCACAACATGCGCGAGGTCGAGGCCGTGTGCGATCGCGTTGTTTTTCTGCACAAGGGGATGGTAATTGCCGAGGGCAAACCTCAACAGATCATCGACCGTTTCCAGCGCAGTTCACTTGAGGAAGTTTTCATCACGGTGGCGAGGAGCGGCGATGTTCTGGACGGAAGCGGGACGAATACTGGATGATTGTGCTTTAGGGTTGTTTAGCTGACGGTCGAAAGAAAGAACTGCAGGTGATCGTGGAATGAGCTGGACCAGAATCAGCGCATTGGCGTTACGTTACACGCTGCTGTACAAGCGAAGCGTGCCGCGGATGATCGAGCTTTTCTTTTGGCCGACGATGGATTTGCTTGTCTGGGGGTATGTCACGTTGTATCTGCAGCGGCTTTATGCAACTGCCCAATCGCCGTCGGCCGGGATGGGCGCAATCACTTTTCTTCTCGGAGCGATGATTTTCTGGGACATTCTTTACCGCGCGCAACAGGGGGTGACACTGTCGTTTCTGGAAGATGTCTGGACGCGGAATCTGCTGAATGTTTTCGTCGCCCCGATTCGGATCGAAGAATTCATCCTTGCCACTTATCTTGTGGGGATTGTCAGGATCGGCGTGACGCTTGTGGCGCTGATAGGTCTGGCATGGCTGCTGTATCAATTCAACCTCCTGGCAATGGGGTTTGCACTTATTCCTCTGTTCATAAACCTGCTGTTGATGGGATGGGCAATGGGGATGATCACAACGGGCCTCATCATGAGATGGGGACAAGCCGTCGAGGCATTGGCATGGGGCGTACCGTTTCTGGTGCAGCCGCTGGCAGCGGTGTTTTATCCGGTCGATGTGCTTCCGCGTTGGGTTCAGCCGATATCGCACGCTCTGCCAGCCACGCACGTGTTTGAGGGCATGCGTCAGGTGCTCGCTGGCGGACCTTTTCCGACCGCGCACTTGCTTTGGGCTTTTGGGCTGAATGTGGCGTATCTTGTCTTGGCCGCGTGGTGGTTTCGCAGGATGTACGAGCGTGCGCGCGACAAAGGACTGCTCGCAAAGCTCGGCACACAGTAGCCAATGATCATCTGTCCGGATGTGGCGGACTACGAGATTAGTCCGGACATTTTATCTGCCAATCTCCCGGATACACCTGTGAGTGCATCCGGTGAAATTTCCGGGTTAAATGACAGGGCGAAATAATGTCTGGCCATCGGGACGCTGGCATGCTCATGATTTTCGGAAACGGAGAATTGAATGGACTCGACCGCGGCGAGCAAATCGACCCTGACCCGGGGCCAATGGATGGTGCTTCTGGCGGCATTCCTTGGTTGGCTGTTTGATGGATTCGAGCTTGGATTGTTTCCTGTTGTTGCGAGGTCGGCGCTCCTTGACCTGTTGAAATCTGTCGATGTCGAAGCCGCGGACAAATTGGTTGGCCCGTGGAACGCAAGGATCAATGCCTGTTTTCTACTTGGCGCAGCCTCAGGCGGATTGGTTTTTGGGTGGCTTGGGGACCGCATTGGGCGAGTGCGCGCGCTGGCATTGAGCATTCTGACGTACTCTCTTTTCACCGGTTTCAGCTACTTTGCGCAAGCGCCGTGGCAACTCGGCGTTTTGCGGTTTGTGGGCGCGCTTGGAATGGGCGGTGAATGGTCGCTTGGCGTTGCCCTTGTGATGGAATGCTGGCCGGAACGGTTGCGGCCGCTGTTGGCGGGAGCGATTGGGGCTGCGGCGAACTTCGGCTTTTTGCTGACCGGGGTTGTGGCCGCGCTGAAGCACGTCACAGTTGACTCGTGGCGTTGGATGTTTCTCGTGGGCGCGTTGCCCGCGTTTTTGGTTTTCTTTGTCATAATCTGTGTTCCTGAATCTGAGCGCTGGAAAGCCGCTGTGCGGCGTGAAACTGCGAGGCCCGTTCGCGAGATTTTCTCGGGTCGGCTGTTGGGGCCAACGTTGCTTGCGATAGCTTTTGCATCCGTGGCGTTGATTGGAACGTGGGGATCGGTGCAATGGCTGCCGTTGTGGTCAGACCAACTCGCTGGAAGAGCGAATCCGGGCGCAAAAGCAGAAACGCAAATGGTTCAAGCGTTTGGCGCCATAGTTGGCTGCTTTGTGGCGCCGCTGGTGGGTGCGCGTCTCGGAAGACGACCATCTTATTTCCTGCTGTGTCTGGCTTCTCTGCTGTTGTGCGGGTACATGTTCCGCGCGATCACGGAGTTCAATCGGACGTTTCTGCTGCTTGCGTTTGGGGTGAGCCTTGCCACCGCGTCGTTTTACGGGTGGTTCCCACTCTATTTCCCTGAACTCTTTCCGACCCGCGCGCGCGCAACCGGTCAGGGTTTGGCATTCAACTTTGGCCGTGTTTTTGCCGCTGGTGGCGCATTGTTGCAGGGCGAACTTGTTGCTCATTTCGAGGGGAGTTATGCTCGCGCCGGAGCGGTGGTGACACTTGTGTACCTTGTGGGAATGGCATTGATCTGGCTCGCTCCGGAAACCAAAGGCAAACCGTTACCTGAATGAGCGTTCAGCTCGCATATTTGATAGCCCGAATGTTCTGCGAAGCCGCCGTCTTCACATAGCCATTAAATGTGCGGGCCCCGGGAATCTAACCGGGCTGAACGAAATGGTACATCCGCGTGGGTGGCTGGTGATGTTCCCGGGTTAACGGGGAGTTCTCACCGGAAGGAAGGTCTGGGTTGGTCTGGGTTGTCGGCCGGTGCGATTGCCAGGTTAGAGCTTCCCCAGATTCCCCAAACTGCATACTGTGATCAGCGTTATGTGCTCGAAAGCTTGCAAAGGTCCTCTGTTGTGCGTTTGGCTCGGGCTGACATTGTTCACGCACGGTGTGTTGTCGGAGGTAGCAGAGCCGCTGCCGGGCACGGCGCTGTTGCATTTCACCGATGACCCGGCGCAAGAGATGGTTGAGGGCATGCATCGGCACCTCGACCGGCTTCTCGGCGAGACTGCGAAGAAACGTGAATTGCTGTGGAACTCGTTTCGTTCGGCTGCTGATGGCGCACAGCCGTCGCCTGGAGCCGACGCAAATCGGGCGCGATTAAGAGAGATTCTGGGTCTCGTTGACAGAATCACGCCGGTGAGCATGACGATCATGTCGCCTGTGAAAGCTGTCAGCGCGGCTGACCCGGTTGCAGAGCCTGTGGCGAGAGGATCGAATTTCGTCGTGCACGCGGTTTCGTGGACGGTGTTCAGAGGTGTGCATGGAGAAGGGCTTTTGTTGCTGCCGGACAAAGAACCCGTGGCGGATATCATTGCGGTTCCGGACTGTGAATGGTCGCCTGAGCAGGCGGTTGGGCTTTTGCCAGGGGTAGAAGTTGAACATCAGTTTCCAAGGCAGTTGGCGGAAGTCGGGTGCCGTGTGTTGGTTCCGGCGTTGATTGATCGCGGCAACCGCTTTGGCGGCAATCCCGGTGTGAGGCAGACCAAGCACAGCCAACGCGAAACCTTGTGGCGCGCAAGTTACGAGCTGGGCCGGACCCCGTTGGGATACGAACTTCAGAAAATCTTTGCTGCTGCCGATTGGTTTGAATCAACGCACACCGGGAAGGCCGATGGAAGAAGGGATCACGATGCCACAGCAACACCGCAATCGAACGCGCAGAACGATCCGCCGATCGGGATCATTGGATACGGTGAAGGCGGATTGCTCGCATTGTTGGCCGGTGCGATAGACAATCGTTTCACGGCAGTTGGTGTTTGCGGCGCCTTCGGCCTTTACTCGCGTCTTCCTGAACAGCCGATCGACCGCAACGCGTGGTCGTTTCTCGAACGGTTCGGTGACGCTGAATTGGGAGCGATGATTTTGCCGCGGGCGTTATGCGTGGAATTCGGGAAGTATCCAGAAGTTGCCTTGACGGACCAATACGGCGGTGCGCCAGGTTCCCTCTGGCGCCCTTCACGCGAACAGTTCGATACTGAACTGCGGCGGATTCAGAGCTGGTCGCCGAGCTCGAAGGTTTTTGCATGTTATCCCCCGGCGAACTCGATTTGCTCGACCGAGACTATGCGGGCGTTTCTGGCGCAGCTCGCGCCAAATGTGGACTTGAAAGAACGACCGGGACAGGCACCGACATTGATCGATTCGGCGTCATTGCCAGACCCCGCCACCCGAACTCTGCGACAGTATCTTGAAATACTTGAAGACACCCAGCACCTGA
The DNA here is from genome assembly GCA_012517065.1 of Verrucomicrobiota bacterium. Classification (GTDB taxonomy): domain Bacteria; phylum Verrucomicrobiota; class Verrucomicrobiia; order Limisphaerales; family J093; genus JAAYVR01. The sequence goes on from JAAYVR010000249.1 coordinate 8,926, forward strand.
TGCGCGAGGCCGAGTACACCAGGCGTGATTTTTGGAAGCACTGTGATTTCACAGGGTCGGACGCGTTTCAGCGTAGCGCGGAGGAATACAGGTCTTTTCTGCGAACCAACGTCATCGGCGTGCTGGCAGCTCCAAACCGCCCGCCAAATCCCCGCTCCCGGTTCTTGTTCGAAACCAACAACTGCCGCAGTTACGAAGTGATGCTGGACGTGTGCGATGACGTGTTTGCTTATGGAATACTGGTGGTCCCGAAGGGCATCAAATCCGGCGAACGCCGTCCTGTTGTGGTATGCCAACACGGTCTCGAAGGCCGCCCACGCGATGTGGCGGACCCGCGGATCGACAATCCAGCGTATCATGCGTTTGCGTGGCGGTTGGCAGAGCGTGGATTTGTCACATTTGCACCGCAGAATCCCTACATTGGCAGGACGCGATTCCGCCAGTTGCTGAGAAAATCGCAGCCTCTCGGGCTGACCCTCTGGTCTTACATACTGCGGCAGCACGAAGTGATCACCGATTGGCTTGCAACGCTTGATTTCGTTGATCCAGACCGGATTGGTTTCTACGGCTTGAGCTATGGTGGGAAAACCGCGTTGCGGATTCCCCCGCTGGTCCCGCGATATTGCCTTAGCATTTGCTCGGCCGACTTCAACGAGTGGGTGTGGAAAAACGTGTCGGCGAGGGCCCAGTACTCATATCTCTGGACACCAGAATACGACATGCCGGAGTGGAATCTGGCCAACACGTTCAACCACGCCGAGTTTGCGTGGCTGATCTTTCCGCGGCCGTTCATGGTCGAACGCGGGCACATGGACGGCGTTGCTCCTGACGAATGGGTTGCTTACGAGTTTGCCAGGGTCAGGAGACATTACGTCAGCCTTGGCTTCGGCGGCAGAACTGAAATCGAGTTCTTCAATGGCCCGCACACGATCAATGGCGTCGGCACGTTTGATTTTCTTCACAGGCACCTTCGCTGGCCCGGGCCTGACTAACAAAGCGCGAAACGAAGTGCCCGGCACAAAAGTCCAAAGCGTCATGCCAAAGCCCACGGCCCGGTTGGACGTTGCACGTTGACCGATTCCCGTTGAGCGTTGCACGTCAAGCGTTTCACGTTAAGCGTTGGACGTTGAACGTTATCAACGGGACCGCCCGACCGACATGCCGACTGGCAAAACCCAACGTGCAAGATACAACCCACAGCGCGTCCTGTTCGTGAGCACAGCATTTACCAACGCACGCTTGCCAATGCAATCATACGGCTTGATACCGACTTGTGGTTTGCCATAGTGGTTCCCCGTGTGAGCCCCGAAATCTAACCGGAATCACTGTCCAGGTGTACATTGTCTTTGGGCCGGTGAGATGTCCGAGCTGGGGGTGGGCATGCTGGATTGGTTTCGTGTCGGAATTCGAACGCATCGCCCGGCGGCATGGGGGCGACTGACAGACCGTCTCTGCACAGCAGAGCAAGGAAACGCTGGAGCATGTATTATCGCAAGGTATCACAGTGAAAAAGTTAAATGCGAAACTACAGGCGTGGGTGGATGCACGGCGCAGGCACCACCTCTCCGACGCCCATGTCCAGATGGCGCGCGAACTGGGCTTAAACCCGGCGAAACTTGGCAAGCTCGACAACGATGACCAAGAGCCGTGGAAACTTCCTCTGCCCCAATTCATCGAGAAGCTTTACTTCCGACGCTTCGGCAGGTACGCCCCTGAGACTGTGATGTCCATCGAGCATCGGGCTCGTCTCCGGCAGCAGAAGAAGCTAGCCCGCCGTGCCGCCAAGCAACAGCGGCTTGAGCAGACCGACTCCGACAGCAGCCCAGTGCCGACCGAGCCTCTGCCGCCACAGCCTTTCTAAGCGAGCGATACGAAGAGACCTTGGCCACCAGCGCGGTCGGCAATCGACGCCTTGTCTGGTGGGGGGCAATGGTTCGACTGTCATGTCCGAGCTGAACCGGTTGACTTATCGGCGCGCTGGAACGCCCGCAGGCCCGACAATGAGTTGCGCGGATTTCGCTGCAAGAGTGCTGTCCGTTCGTGAAGCGCGAATTCAGCAAGAAGCCAGGGCCGCGGCCGAGAAACGAGCGCGCCAGAAAGAAACACGGCGACGACACCTCGCGTCGGTGATGGAACGAGCCGACGCAATATGGGCTGGCATGGACAGGCTGATGGACCAGAAGAGCGCTTCGGCTTACGAAGAGGTGGCTGTCCAATTGCAAGATTTGCGGGACGCATACCTTCAGGCTGGCAACCATGCAAGCTTCAGGGCAAAGCTATCAGCGTTCCGCCAGAAGTATTCACACCGCCCAGCAATGATGCGAAGGATTGAAGGACTATAAACCGCCCCGGCAAAGTAGCCTGCATGTTTCCCAGCCCGGCGTAGCTGAAACCACATTTGCCTGATGCGCAGTGAGCCTGCGCCTGCGCTTGTTGATGGGAACTATCGACCACGCTGGGCTCCAGAATGTCTGCTCTTACTCGCCCGCCACGAAAAGCCCGCTGACCAAGCCCCTACTGGATGCAGCGTAGCCAGACTAACTCCCAACCACATCCAACTCGTCCGCCCAAAGGCCGGATTTTAACCCGGCGCGCGCGTGAAAACGTTGCTGTGATCGTCCGGGCTTTCAGCCCTCGAATTGTGGAAAATGATGTCGAGATGGCCCTTGTCGTGGGGCTTCGCCCCACGCTGGTATAAGACCGCGCCTTTGGCGCTTTGGTGGTTGCTGGGGAGACTGGTCCGGGCTGGATTCGAAGTGGACGTCACATTTCAATCCCATACATAGGGTTCACCGTATTTCACACTGTATTTCTTCAAGAACATTCGAAGCATGGCGGTGA
>JAAYVR010000250.1 GCA_012517065.1 Verrucomicrobiota bacterium
CTCGTTTCAAAGCCGCCTAAAGGCGGGACTCTGACGGCCGTGCATGCAGTGGGTGTTGGCAGGCGCGAAGCGCATGGAGTGCGGCAGCTTGCTGCCGCTTTGTTTCTATGCCCAAACAACGTGCCTGTCCCCATATCGGCATGATGTAGAAAACAATGTGCCTGTCCCCATATCCCGGTATGCTTACAACCCAAAACCGGCACTAGCAGGATTAGACTGCCGGCTACCGCGCCTAACCCGGAAATCTCACCGCTCACCCCCTCGGATTCGCCCGTGCCTTCATTCCGGTGAGATTTCCGGGGCCGGCATATTCCTTTGGTTGCTTGAAGACACCCGTTTCACAGACCGCTCAATGTATGAAATATGCGGCCTAAGGCCAGGGTTAGCAGCAACAACACTGCGCAGCCAATCAACACCCACCGCAAGGCGCGGGCGGCCTCGGATTTGTGCGGGGGCACGACGAACACGTCCGCCTCGGGCGTCTCGCCCAGCGCCTTGCTGGCCGCGGCGGTTTGCCCATTGTGAAAAACTTGCCACGCCACACCCAGCGCAGTGGTTACCTGCTGTTCCAGTTCGCTGCGCGGCGGAATTTCCAGCCCGGCCAAGCCCAGCAAAGCCCGCTCGTCCGCGTCACTGCAACACGCGGTAATCTGGCCGTCCCAATGCAAGGTGAGGTGCGAACTGCGCCGCGTGAAGAACGGGACAATGTCCACCACGCCCGCCAAGAAGGGCCTTCTCACACCCGGCAAGCGGAGCATAAGCCCTTCTGCGGTCCAGCGAAAATTGTTGATGAGCCAGCGCTCACCCAAAAACCGGGCGAAACGCAGCAGTTCGCCCTTCGCCAATCGCCGCTCCCCGTTCGTCAGGCCCGCATCCGCGCCCGCGACTTCCAACATCCCTTCTGCTGCACGCAGGAACAAACTGTAATCCATGCGAATCGGCCGCCAGCGCATGGTGGGAATCATCCACAACGTCGCCGCGACGAAGAAAATCGGAAATCCGACCGCCTGGGCGTCTTGCTCGGCAAAGTTGACTTCTTTGGTTTGCATCTCAACCGGCAAGACAACGCCATCAGCGAAATGTTACAACGCGAAATTAACTGATAGGCATCTGCCTTTTCGACGTGGCTGGAGTGTGCCGGTACCGGAGTGGCCATTCAAGCCAAGACGCGCCAGAACCGTCCCTGCCAAGTGCCTGGCCGGCCTTTGGGGGCCGCAGTCTCAGACCCCATGACGTCGCGGGAAAGACGTTAAGCCTTTCCTGACCCACCCCGACGAGGTTTCCGCACATAAACCGCAGGTAATAGGGCAAAGTGTTGGGAAACTGGTGTCAGCCCAAATTCTGGTTCGAGGACCTCTGTTCGGCGGGATCAGGAAGTCTCGCCTGATAACCGATTGTACGACCAGTTTCGATCAAGCAAATCCGACGACCGAACCTCGACCGGCTGGGTGCGGCCAAGAATGGCCGCGCTCCTGCACGCGGTGGAAAAAGCAACGGCGCTCGGGAGCGCGGCCGTCCCCGGCCGCATCAAACCGACGACCGATCTTGCACCTGTTTCAATCACGCAAACCCGGCAGCCGAGCATTCACGAGAACCTCAAGTCCACTCGCCTGGTATGAATCTAGCCTTCGGCCCTATAATCACCGCCATGCTTCGGGTTTTCCTGAACAAATATGGTGTGAAATGCAACAAACCTAATCTGTGGGATTGAACATTCGACGCCGACTTCCGATTGATTCCAGACCGGTGGCCCGACCAGCCACCAAAGCGCCAACGGCGCGGCCTTATACCAGCGTGGGGCGTAGCCCCACGAATGGCGCCCATATCACCTTCGTCAATCGAAGGGCTGAAAGCCCGCCCTATTACATTCTGCCTTCCGCGTGTTCAGCGTATTTAGTGGTTGTAAACCTGAACTTCTGCGCTGCGAAACTCCGGCTTAGCCCGGGCTTTCAGCCCTTGCCGTCACTGATTTGGCCCACTGACCTGGGGCGTTGCCCCAGGCTGGTATGAATCGGGCCTTCGGCCCTTCTCAACTCGTGCGGACCAGCAGTTGTGATTCGGTCGAGACACTTGTTAGTGTCCCCTGTCCCGGCTCTCTGGTCTTTGGTCTTTGGTCTTTGGTCTTGGGTCTATGGTCTTTGGTCCATGGTCTTTGGTCTCTGGTCTCCTTCGCCCGCGCTCCTGCACGCGCTGGAGAAAGCAACGGCCCCGGGAGCGCGGCCGTCCTCGGCCGCATCAATCCGACGACCGATTGTACAACCCGTTTCGATCACTCGAATCCGACGACCGAACATAAACCTGCTGGGTGCGGGCAAGAATGCCCGCGCTCCCGCAACGCGTCGGGAAACCCCAACGGCTTCAGGAGCGCGGCCGTCCCCGGCCGCATCGATCCGACGGCCGATCATACCCCTGCTTCAATCACCCAAACCCGCCCCCGGCATGTGCACCGGCCGACCCCGAAACTACGTGTCTGTCCCCATATCGCATTCCCTGCCCAGACTCAGAAAACAGACACACACAGTTACACTCGATGGGATCAGTACAATATCAGGCCTTGGATACCCGTGGCATCCGTGGTCAATCGACTAGATCTTGTGTTGCTTCAGCTTCTTGACCGCGGATGGCGCGGATGACACGGATGTGAAAGCACACGTCAGCCTACGAGCAAGGTCTATCGGGCCTGATTATAAGACGCCTGTGAGTACTTTTCCTCAGACAGTTGACAGGCTCGGCGGGTCAAATCGTTATCGGGTGCCCATGGTTCCCAAACGATTCTCAACAGCCGGTTCCCAACAACCTGCACGGCTGCTTCCCACTCTGATCGCGGAGGCGCGCACGCCGGTGGCTGAACGGAGCCTTGGGCAAGAAAACCATCCCGTGTCCGGCGAAGAGCGGCTCCAGCAATCTTGCGTTCGCCAAACATGATGTCTGACCGGACAGCGCCTGCGAAACATCGGCCGCGGCCGTCCACGTCAGCATTTGCGAGCCTTGTGTCGAGCCCGACCAACTGGAAAGCCGAGTGCAGCCATTGATGGATGCGCGCGTATGCGGGGCGGGCGGCGATGCCGTACCACGGATGGCTTTTGGGAATGGCTATCGAATAAGTCCAGTCGCAATCATGCGGAACTATGCCACCACCGGTCGGGCGACGGATAATCGGTCGAAGGCTAACCAGTTGCTCGACGCTGGCGTACCGCTGAAAATAGCCGAACGTTGCGGCCGGTTCGGTCCATCCATAAAACCGCAAGATTGGGCGGCCAATCACCTGTGAGAACTCGAGGAGCGTCTCATCCCACGCCATGTTGAGGGCACCCGGCATAGGTCCGGATTTCCAGACAAACCACAAATCCTCTGCGACGCCGGTCATCGAATTTGCTGGGCTTGGGCTATTCACAAACCAGAATTGGAACGCTCAACGTGCGGCATGCAACGTCCAGCTTTCAATGGGATTACCGAAATGGCGAATGGGCGAGCGGGCACATTTCAGCGAGGCGATGCACGCACCGAGATCTGCGATCATCTGTTGGGCGTTATGGTACCGCATGCTTGGTCGGCCTGAGTTTATGCCTCGCCAAGATTACCTGGAGCGTTTGCCGCGTTTGAGCGGGGCTTTGGGCGTTGTGGCACTCTTTTCTTTCGCCGAAACCTTGTTCGCGGATGGGCAAAGCTTGGCCAACTCGCAACCTGGGCAATCGGGTTTCCGGGCCACGCAACGCAACCGCCCGTGCCATATCAACCAATGGCTTGCCATCGCCCAGTCCTGCCGCGGAACAAGCCGCATTAAATCCGCTTCGATCTTGTCGGGGTCGTCATGCTTGGTGAGGCCAAGGCGACCCGCCACCCTGCGGACATGCGTGTCAACGGCAATGCCCTCCTGGACACCGAATGCATTGCCAAGAACGACATTTGCTGTCTTACGTCCGACCCCCGGCAGGCTGGTGAGTTCTGCCATTGTTCTTGGCACTTCGCCGCCGTGCTTTTCCACTATGGCTTTGCAGCAGGCAATAACACTCTTTGCCTTGTTCCGGAAAAAGCCAAGGCTGCGAATTTCTTTTGCGAGAGTGTCCATCGAGGCGGCTGCGTAATCTGCTGCGGACTTGTACTTTTCGAACAGCGCAGGCGTCACGCGGTTCACGCGCTCGTCGGTGCACTGAGCTGAAAGAATTGTGGCGATCAGAAGTTCGAGTGGATTCCTAAAGTTGAGCGCGCATTGCACCTCGGGATAAGTCTGGCGGAGCACCTCGAGGATTCTTCGTGCGCGTGATGTTTGTTGCTGATTGGTCTCAGGAGCCATATCGGCAAACACGTTACATCCCGCACCGGACCATGTCGAGCGCGCCGTACCCTTGCCTTCCGCTCGCGCGCGCGAAGCACTGCCACGCCACAATCAGAGCAACAACCATCCATGTTTCCGCGCAAACGCAGAACTCTGCCAGCGATGAGCTGTTCCATGCTCTGGGCGATGCCACGCCCGCGGCGTGCCAGAGTCCCGCCTTCAGGCGGCTTTGAAACGAGCACTCATCGAGCAGTAACGGCGTTGAACGTTGTACGTTGAGCGTTGTACGTTGAACGTTCTCAACAAGACGACCAAGCTGATAAACCTATGAAAACTTTCAACCTACAACGTTCAACGCACAACGTTCAACCGGGCCGCTGGTTTGCCAACCGAGCAGCGTTGTCCCCCGCGGTGGTTAGAGTCCCGCCTTCAGGCGGCTTTGAAACAAGCATTCATCGAGCAGTCATACCTCTGAACGTTGCAAGTTGAGCGTTGTACGTTCAACGTTCTCCAACAGAAGACCGAACTGGTCAAGCTATCGACACTCTCAACGTCCAACGTACAACGTTCAACTTACAACGTTCAACCGGGCCGCTGGTTTGCCAACCTAAGGGCGTTGCCACACCCGCGGCTGTCAGAGTCCCGCCTTCAGGCGGCTTTCAAACGTGCATTCATCGAGCAGTCATACCTCTGAAC
>JAAYVR010000251.1 GCA_012517065.1 Verrucomicrobiota bacterium
CAAAGTTCAGAAGAATCAAAGGTGCAGACCAAATCAAACAAGTCCTCATCAACATCGATGCTATCCAACATGACCCCCAGGCACCGTGAATTACCACGCCAAGAGCCACTCTCATTTCAACTAAATTCTTGACATGCTCCAATTTCGCGTGGTTCGATTATTTCGCGGTTCGGCGATAGCCAAGTAGCAAAGCGATCATCCACAGGACCATGTCGGAATTCGACGGGCAGGATCGGTCGGCATGCAAAATAATTTGAAAATCATTGCATGCGGCCTGCAGAATAGGGATGTCCAATTGATCCGTATGAACAGGTTGTCATCTGGTTTGCTGGCAGTGCGGAGCCGGAGTTGCGGGCGACGGCTTGCTGGCATCGCAGTGCTGTTGTGTTGTGCCATGACAGCATTTGGCGGCCAGCTATCGGCTGTGATCGAGCCGGATGAGATTATGATGGGCGAGAGCGCACGGCTTACGTTGAATTTTGAGAATGTTCGGCCGACCGAGGTCCCCGCACTGCCCGAGATTACCAATTTGCAGATTAGCTATGTTGGTTCGGGACAGACCTTTCAGTTTATCAATGGACGGCAGACCACGATAGTGTCGTTGAACTATGTCGTGGTTCCCAGTCAACCGGGTGAGTACACGATACCCTCGATTCAGGCGAGAGTCGGGAACGAGACGCTGTCGTCTGCGCCGATAAAACTGAAGGTTCTGAAAAGTGGGGATTCGGGCGGTGAATCAGATGCGCGGGGGCGGCTGGCGTTCATCAGGCTGGTGCCGGCAAAGACGAATGTTTACGTCGGAGAAGTGCTGCCATTGGAGATACAACTTTATCACGCTGTGCCAGCCCAGGACCTGCAGCTTCAGCCATTAAGCGGCGAGGGCTTTACTTTCGGAAAGAGCAGAGAACTACCGCAACGGCGCGTGCGCATCGGTAACACGACGTATTTCCTACGCCAGGTGCAGAGCACGGCGGTCGCGAACAAGGTCGGCGACCTGACGTTGGGCGAGGTTGAATGCACGGGGCGCCTCGAGGTTCCGATTGCACGACGGCGGACCGGTGGTGTTTTCGATGAATTTTTCAATGACCCTTTTTTTGGGCCGCGGTACGAGCTTCGTCCGATGAAAGTCAAGAGTGAGCCGGTGACTGTTCGCGCAATGCCGATTCCGAGCGATGGGCGCCCTGCCAGTTTTACGGGTGCCGTGGGGCAATTCACCATGAACGTCGCGGCGAGCCCTACCAATGTCGCCGTCGGCGAACCGATCCGAGTCAAACTTCGGATAGAGGGCAGGGGGGCCCTGGAAAGCATCAACCCGCCCCCACTGGATTCATGGTCCGATTTCACAACATATCCGCCTGTGAGCGAAGTCGAGAGCACGGACCCTCTGGGTGTTGAAGGAGCGCGTGTGTTTCAGTACGACGTTGTCCCTCAAAAACTCTCGATCCGCGCTTTGCCGGAGATCGAATTTAGCTATTTTGATCCTGACGATCGCACGTACCATGTGCTGAAGCACGCAGCGGTTCCGATTATTGTTCGGCCAGGCAGATCGAGCCAGACGTTCGCGGCTGCCACTGACGGTGCCAATCAGACCGAGCCGGGTGGTGACATAGTGCATTTGAAAGCTCGGCTTGGCGTTTGCAGCATGATTGGGCCGCCGCTGATACTCAGGCCATGGTTCATGGCTGTCCATGCAACGCCGCTGATCCTGTGGCTCGGCGCTTACGGATGGAGAAAACGCAGGGAACATCTGGCACGAAACCCGCATCTTGTTCGGCGACATGAGGTCAGCCGCGCCGTGCGCCACGGTCTCAGGCAACTTTCCCGGTTTGCAAGCGAGGGCGACAGCGAACAATTCTTCGCGCTCGCGTTCCGTCTCTTGCAGGAACAGATCGGCGAAAGACTTGGCTTGCCGGCGGCGGCCATCACGGACGCTGTGGTCGAAGAACAACTCAAACCGCGTGGCGCGCCTCCAGAGTTGCTGGACTTGCTCAGCGAACTTTTTCATGCCTGCAACCAACATCGGTATGCACCTTCTGCTTCTAGTGCGGACCTCGAGGTGCTGTGGGCCAAAGTGCATGCGGCTTTGAAGCAAGTCCATTCCCTCAAGCTTGCCTCGGATTGACCTGACATGCGCTTTTTCATCACGAGAAAGTCGGTGACCATCCCCATGCTTCGGGGAGGTTTGGCTGGTGCGGGCGGACGCGGATTGGTCTGCGGGGCCAATTGTCTGCAGGCATTGCTGCTGGTGTTTCTGTGCTGTTTGGCTTCAGCGCCGGCAACCGCCGCGGCAGAACAGAAAGACTCGGCATTGGCGGCCTTTGAAGAGGCAAATCGTCTCTATGAGCAGGCGAAGTATGAAGAAGCAGCGGCTGCGTATCTGAAGATTTTGGATGGTGGCGTGGTGTCGCCCGCCATTTATTTCAACCTTGGCAATGCATATTTCAAGTCAGGACAACTTGGGAGGGCGATTGTCAGTTACAGGAAAGCCCAGCGGCTTGCGCCGCGTGATCCTGACATCCGGGCGAATCTGCGTTTTGTGCGAGCGACAGTTAGCGGCGGATCAGCGCCGGCGCAGCCTTTTTGGCAGAGGCTTGTTACCAGACTCAATTTGGACGAGTGGGCAATTTTGACAGCGGGTGCATTGTGGTTGTTTGGGGGGCTGCAAGCTCTCAGGCAGTTGGTTCAATCTCCATTTTTCGAGAGGCGACTGGTGACGATCGCGCCCTTGTTACTGCTTTTGTTCAGCCTGGTTGGGCTGGGTTGTGCATGGCATTTGGCTGCGCAGCCGTGTGCGGTGGTTGTCAAATCCGACACGGTGTTGCACCACGGGCCCTTGGAAGAATCGCCAAGCGTGCAGGTGCTGCAGGATGGCCAGGAATTACTCGTGGTGGACGAGAAAGACGATTGGGTGCAGGTGGAAGGAGCAGCACGGGGGATTGGCTGGTTGCACAAGAGCAACGTTGCTTTGATGCCTTGACCTTCGGAGCTGTGACCGTAAACTCTCGCATGACCAGACCGGCGCGGATGGTCCCGCGGCCGGTGGTCCAAGACTCAACACATCAAAAGCAAAACACACATGATAGCTCGTTACATCGGATTGGGATTACTGGTTGGCGCAACGTTGTTCGGTGCTTGCGCACAAGGAAACCTCGCGGAACTGGTCGATGAGGCCAACGCTTCCTGGATGCTCGGAAAATGGGAGGCAGAAATCGATTCTGGCAAGATAACGCTCGAGTTCTCTTGGGACCTTGACAAGCACGTGGTGGTGCTGCACGGGAAAACCCCGGAGATGGAGTTCAAAGGATACACAGCACGTGAACCCGGCTCGATGACCGAGGTGAATTACTACGGGTTCGACAACCGCGGCGCGATCTCGAAAGGTTCATGGACGCTCGAAGGCGGCGAACTTGTACTGCGAATCGAGACTCGCTCTGCAACGCGAACCATGAAGCTCGGCGTTGTGTTTGGCGGCAGCGCAAGCGAAGGATTGCTTCTGCGTCTCCACGGGTTGGACAGCTCAGACACTCTCGTCACTCCTGCCCGCGCCGAAGTGAAATTCAAAAAGGTGAAGTAGAACAGCGCTTCGTTTTCGTCGTCACCTTTTTCGCAACGGCCGTCGAAACCGTGGTCGTTCACCATTGGTGAAACCTCTGGCGGCCGCCCTGCAGCCGCGGGCGGACAAACCATTTGGTTGGCTGACCCGCGGCTCGTTGAACGGTGCGGGTTGAACGTTGTACGTTGAAGGTTTTGATAGGTTGATCAGCTTGGCCGTCTTCTTGAGAACGTTTAACGTGCAACGCTCAACGTGCAACGTTCAACGGTCTTATTGCTCGATGAATGCTGGTTTCAAAGCCGCCTAAAAGCGGGCATGCGGGAGGTTGGTGGCATGCAAGCGGCTCGCAGAATACTGCGAGCCGCACCTTGCATGAAACCTTTCAAAAAGCAGGGCTGAAGCGCTGCGGCGCCTACTGCCGTTTGTGGGAGCGTGATTACTAGCCGCCGCAACTGCACTCTGGACCGCATGACCCGAAGTCTTCGGGACCGGGCACGCGACCGAGTTCAAAAGTTTTATTGATGTAGCGCGTCACGGTTTGTTGGACGCGATTCAATTGCTGTTGTGCCTCGATGAATGCGCGCGCGACGTTGTTGCGCAGGAGGTTTTCGCGTTGCTGTTCGAAGCTGCTGATGTCTTCGGCGGTCAGGCCTGCGCCGGTCTGTTGTTTGAACGACAACTCCTGACCTTTCTCCGCCACGTCGCGGTACAATTGCATTGCTTCATCGTCTTCCATGAAGGCGTCGATGTCGCGTCGCAAGGCGGCAAAAGCTGGCTGGTTGACGATTGCTTCGCACAGTTCAATGGTTTTGTCCAACACCGGCCCGGATTCTAGTCCCGTATCCATGATCTATTCTTTACTCTGTTTGTTTGAAGCACAACGTAGCGCATGGGAATCTTTTCACAAGCTAATTTCTTCAGTTTTGGTTGTAACCGCTGACTGTGCTATTGGTAGGGCGTGCGTGTGCGGAACAAAATCGCGTTTGTTGAGCAGGGGACAATCACTGTCCATGGTGCGCGCGAGCACAATCTGAAGGGTATCTCGGTCGAGATACCGCGCAACCGGTTCGTTGTGATCACCGGGGTGAGCGGTTCGGGCAAGAGCACACTGGCATTCGACATACTGTTCGCGGAAGGGCAGCGGAGGTTTTTGGACTCGATGAACGCCTACGCGCGTCAGTTTGTCGAGCAATTGCCCAGGCCGGACGTGGATTTGATCGACGGTCTTCCGCCAACAGTGAGCATTGAACAGCGCAATTCCAAAGGGGGCGGCAAAAGCACTGTGGCAACAGTCACCGAGATTCACCATTTTGTCCGTCTGTTATTTGCGAGGCTGGGGACAATCTATTGTCCCGATTGCGACCTGCCGGTGGGGGTAGTATCGGCGGCGGAGGTGGCGACTCGGATTCGTGAAAAGCTGCGGAAATGCCGTGAATTGAAGTTGCTGGCGCCGGTTGTGCGCGGACGCAAAGGGTTTCACAACAGGATTGCGCAGTGGGCAGCACGCCATGGATACGAGCAGATTCGGGCTGACGGCCGGTTTATCCCGGCGGATCAGTCGCTGCGACTTGACCGGTTTCGGGAGCATAATGTTGAGATTGTGACCGGGGTTTTGGTGGGGGGCCGTGGGCAGAAAACGGGTGCTGGCCATGCGCAATCGATCGAAAAGCTTGTAGAGGAAACCCTGGGTTTGGGCGGGGGTACGATGTTGACGCTCGATGATGACGGTCAATCGGATGTTTATTCAAGCGAGCGCACGTGTGTGCGTTGCGGGCGTTCGTTTCCGCCCCCGGATCCGAAGCTGTTCAGTTACAATTCACCGGCGGGGTGGTGTCCGCATTGTCGTGGGTTTGGTGAGGTATTCTACATGCCCGAGGGGGTTGACAGGGGCGCCCGGGCGGAGGCGATCGAGGAATCATGGTTTGACTGGATGGAAGGGCAAAGGGCTGTTTGTCCCGAGTGCAATGGAGCGCGGCTGAACGATGTTGCGCGAGCCGTCAGGCTCGAGTGTGGAGGCGCTGAGCTGGTTATAAGTGGCCAGTCGGGCATGTCGGCTGTCAGAACTGCAAGCCCCACAATTGTGGATGTTGGTGCTGCGAGTGTTGGGTCGGCCCTTGAATGGGTGCGTGGGCTCAGATTCACTGATTGGACGGGGCAAATCGCGCGGGACATCGTACCAGAGATTCGAGAGCGATTGACGTTTCTCGAGCAGGTTGGGCTGGGCTATTTGCAGCTTGGCCGAAGTGTGCCGAGCCTCTCGGGTGGCGAAGCACAGAGGATCCGGCTGGCCGCGCAGCTTGGATCGAACCTGAGCGGCGTGCTGTATGTTTTGGACGAACCGACGATTGGGTTGCATGCACGGGATAATGAGCGGTTGCTGGGGATTTGCGCGCGGCTGGTGGCGAAGGGGAACTCGTTGGTGGTGGTTGAACATGACGACGCTACCATGCGTCGGGCTGATCACATCATTGACCTTGGGCCTGGAGCGGGTGTCAATGGCGGCCAGGTTGTCGCCAGCGGTTCGCTGCGCGATCTCGTGAAGAACCCGAGTTCGATCACCGGCCTGTGTTTACGGGAAGCAAGAAGATACCCGACGCGTGGTTTTCGGCGGCCGGTAGCAAACGCTGCGAACGGGGTTGGCGGGCTTGGCGACGGTGCTGGAAGCGCGTTCGAGTGGCTTGTGTTGGAAGGTGCTTCGGTGCACAACCTGAAGAATCTGACGGTCCGGTTTCCACTTGGGAGGTTGATACTTGTGACCGGAGTGAGCGGGTCGGGCAAGAGCAGTTTGGTTCGGGAGTGTCTGATGCCGGCGCTGGCGGCGAGGCTCGGGGTTGGACATGGCGTTGGGACAAAGCAGCGTGCATTGACAGGTGTAATTACTGCGGGGCATGAGAAAATTCGCGCTGTTCACGAGGTTGATCAGTCGCCTATTGGGCGTACGCCGCGATCTGTTCCGGCGACTTATGTGGGTTTTTTTGACGAGATCAGGCGGTTGTTTGCTGGAGTGCCGGAGGCGAGGTTGCGCGGATATGGTCCCGGTCGGTTCTCGTTTAACAACTCCGAAGGCCGATGCCCGGAATGCGAAGGCGCAGGTGTGGTGAAACTCGAGATGAGTTTCATGCCGACGGCGTATGTGCCGTGCAACACCTGCCGCGGCTTGCGGTTCAATCCGGGCACGCTCGAGATCGAGTTTCATGGACACAACATTGCGCAAGTGCTCGACATGAGCGTGGGGCAAGCGCTGGAGTTCTTCGGCGCGTTCCCGCGGATTCGCCGTGCGCTCGAGGCGCTGCGTGACACCGGCCTTGACTATCTCAAACTTGGACAAACCAGCTCGACTCTAAGCGGCGGCGAAGCACAGCGCGTGAAGCTCGTCACGCATTTGCTAACCGGGTTCAGCGACCAAACGCAAATCCGCGACCAGAAGCGCAAGTTCAATCTATTCATTCTGGAAGAGCCCACCATTGGACTCCACATGTCCGACGTGAAACGATTGGTGGAAGTATTGCAACGGCTCGTTGACGCCGGTCACACAGTGATCGTTATCGAACACAACCTCGATTTGATTGCAGACGCAGACTGGGTTATTGACCTTGGACCTGAAGGGGGAGAGGCAGGAGGCAGAATCGTTGCTCAGGGTACGCCCGAGCAAATAGCGCGCAATAAAAGCTCGCATACAGGCCGGTTCCTCCGTAAGGTTCTGTCAGGCACATGAGCTGGCCATACGAAGAAATCCTCTCCGGCGAGGTCTGGATTCGTTTCCCTCCGGGCAAGCGACACGAAACGATTTGCGCGCGTCTTCATCAGGAAATTCAGAGATGCCTGACTTCTGCGGTTCGTTTGTTGCCGGCTCGCGAAGTTGTCCAAGTCCGGACCGGGACGATGATCAGGCCTGACCTTTCGCTCATCGATGTTGAGAGTGGCAAGCTCTGGCTCGCTGTCGAGGTGGTCAATTCAGAAGACCACAGGCCCGATACGGTCATCAAGAAAACCCTTTACGAGGAAATTGGGCTTCCGCGGCTCTGGATTGTCGATCCGCGTTACAATAACGTTGAAGTCTATGAAACTGGCGAGTACGGGCTGACGCTGAAAGCCATTCTTGGCAACAACGAATTCCTTACCGAGGAGGGTTTGCCGCTGCTCCAGATGAGAATTGCAGACCTGTTCTGTGAATGACGCAGCTCAGCGCTGCGCATTGGGCGACGCCGCGCCCGCGGCCCGATCGAGTCCCGCCTTTAGGCGGCTTTGAAACGAGCATTCATCGAGCAGTAATACCTATGAACGTTGTACGTTGAGCGTTGCACGTTGAACGTTCTCAAAAAGATGACCATGCTGATAAACCTATGAAAACTTTCAACGTACAACGTTCAACTTACGACGTTCAACCGGGCCGCGGCCTTGCCAACCGAGTGGCGTTGCCACGCCCGCGGCTGTCAGAGTCCCGCCTTTAGGCGGCTTTGAAATGAGCATTCACCGAGCAGTAATACCGTTGAACGTTGAACGTTGTACGTTGCACGTTAAACGTTCTCAAACACTTATGGGGCCGGGCCTTCGGCCCTCGAGTTACTGGTCCACGAACACCAGCGGTCTGAAACACAGTCAGGGGCTTTCATGGCTGAAACAATCAACTAGGCTACCATGCACAATGCGGTTGCCTTGGTCGGTCATCGAAGCGCCAACGGCGCGCTCCATACCAGCGTGGGGCGAAGCCCCACGACAAGGGCCATCTCGACATCACCTTCCACAATTCAAGGGCTGAAAGCCCGGACTATCCCAGCACCGTTTTCGTGTGTTTTGTGTGCTTCGTGGTTGGAAATAACCAGCTTGGGCAAAACTCCATGATAGGCCTATCCCAGCAACGTTTCCGCGTGTTCAGCAAGGGGTCACATGGGGACAGACATGTTGTTTGTGCATGAAAACAAAGCGGCAGCAAGCTGCCGCACTC
The DNA here is from genome assembly GCA_012517065.1 of Verrucomicrobiota bacterium. GTDB lineage: Bacteria > Verrucomicrobiota > Verrucomicrobiia > Limisphaerales > J093 > JAAYVR01. The sequence continues at coordinate 8,499 of JAAYVR010000251.1, forward strand.
GAAGCGCTTCGCGCCTGCCAACGCCCACTGCATCAACGGCAGCGCGGGAGAAGCCATCGGGATAAGCGCGCTCTTCCGTTCGACAAAGTCGCAGGGCATATTTCCCAGGCCGGTGTGACTGAAGGTCCGGGTGGTGCAAGAAGCGGGGGGCCCATCAGGCGACTTTGGTTCCGGTTGCGCCGGGCTGGGTAATACCTGCTGTGGCTCGGGCACCAGGAGAGGCACTCGGCTCCGGCTCACCCGGCCGAACCAATCGCGGAAGAACCGGCGCGAAGCGCTCAGACCTCAGCCAGCACCAGCGCGCTTCAGTATCGAACCAAGCTCCTGCCAATCTCCTCAACCTATAAGCCTCAGACCCCATGACGTCGCGGAAAAAGCGCTGAACCTTTCCTGACCCACCACGACGAGGTTCTCGCACATAAACCGCTGGTAATAAGGCAAAGTTTTGGAGAATTGGTATCAGGCCAAATTCTGGTTCTAGCAACTCTGTGCGGCGGGATTAGGAAGTCTGAGCCTTCCCCCAATCCGCCCCAACTCAGCCGCGAATACCCGCGAATATCCCTCATCTTTGCAGGCTCTCTATGGCCATGCCAACTCATCAATGAAGGCACGAAGGACTGGCTCGGCTGCCGCTTGCTGGCCGACCGGATATGTCGCTCGATACTTGATGAAGCGCTGACCATGTGTGAACAGGAAAAGCTCCGAACGGACTGCCTGGCGCTGGTTCGCGAACATCTCGGTGTAAGTAAACGTCGCGTGGTGGCCGCTCCGCTGAACACCGCCGGGTACAATCTGTACGGCGTCCTCCGAGACAAGCTGCGCGCCGCTGTGCCGTCTCAGCACCTCAGCTTTGCAGGTCGAAAAGTGTCCGTTGAGCGTGTCGTCCGGTGCGCGCTGGAGTATGGGATAAACGAAGACGGTCATAGCAATGCCGTGGCCCAGGTGATTGTAGCCAACGCCGACATCCTGCCCCTGCCGGTCAAACTGCGTGACCTGCTCTCGCGCGAAGCCACCAATGCGCGGGGGAAAACGAAACTGAGAGGCTGCGTTGGTGTAGACCTCCGTGCGGCTCGGTTGGGTGGTGCGAGTCCCGCCGTAGGGATCAGTGGTGACGCAAGCTGAAAGAAAGCACAGGCACGCAATGCTGAGGACTGTTTGAGTGTTGCGCATACGTGGTGACGTCGAAGGTCAGCGGTGACTCACGCGCGGTAGCGCGTTGAGTCCACCGTCTTGTTCGACACCTGCTGTCGGCTCGAACGATCGTTAGCGCAATATCCGCTTTCTTCGCGGCAGGCGCAATATATATTCATCTTCCTGAGCGCCGACCAGGCGAGCGGTCGGTAGAATCAACCCCGCGTTGCGCGGCGGTTGTCGGGTCCAACCACAGTTGATCCGCAACCTTAGCAACGCGGGCACTTGTCCACTGCACTTGTCTGGGCCGCCGGCAGCGCCATATTGCATGCAAAGCCTTCCAGAGCAAGGTCTTATTTGCGCTAACAGTGTGTACCCATACCAATTCTTTAGGGCGCCGTGACTCAAAAATAGGCATTACCGTGAGAGAGGCCGGAAAGGATATGGGGACAGACACGTAGTTGGCTCGGAGCGGCGCAGGTTGTCCCTTGGCGCAGGCGTAAATGGCCGGCGTACCACAGTCAGGACCAGAAAGCTTTCACTTTTCCGCGTAAACGCGGAACTCTAATGGCGATGGGTTGTCCCGTACATTGAGCGATGCTGCGGCCGCGGCAGGTCAGAGTCCCGCCTTTAGGCGGCTTTGAAACGAGCATTCACCGAGCACTGATGCCTCTGAACGTTGCACGTTGAGCGTTGCACGTTGGACGTTCTCAAAAAGATGACCATGCTGATAAACCTATGAAAACTTTCAACGTACAACGTTCAACTTACAACGTTCAACCGGGCTGCGGGTTTGCCAACCGAATGGCGTTGTCCCC
>JAAYVR010000252.1 GCA_012517065.1 Verrucomicrobiota bacterium
CGACAGCTTGGTTTTCAATGTCAACTTGGAGCTTTACTTGCTCTTGTACGCCTTGTGGATCGAGGTGGTAGTATCGGGGGAGGAACCTGTTGCCGTTGGCATAGATCAGGTTGCCAGGAACGTATTCGCGTACAGCGACGGATGACACACGTGGCAAATCAAAATCGGGCAACCCGATCTGATTGCGCGGTACCAAGGCGAAACCAGTTACAGCACCAACCTCCAAGCCATAGCCCGGCAGAAAGCCTTCTGAAGCCAGCACACTGAAAGTGTTGGTTTCGTCCACACCTTCGGCTTCGCTGCGTCGTCGCGGTGCGAGTCCTTTGAGCTTCTTTATGTAGCGATCACAGCGTGCCCAGAGAGCGTCTTGGTCCGGCTCAAGGGTGCCCTGACGATTACGGATTTGAGTGAGGCGATTGAGTTGTTCGCGCGACCACAGAAGGCGACGCCACAGCCGGTTGATGAGCTCTTGCAGCCGGTCGCTTGTTGTTGCGACAAAACCTTCGAGTTGTTCGCTGGTAACCACTGCGGCGTCCTCGCGAGGCCAGCCCTGCTCGAACACCTGTTTGACCTTTTGGAGGAGCAGGGCACGGTGCTTGCTGACAAGGTCACCCAACGCACTAACGTCAAGGGGCTGCAGTCGCAATGAACCGTCGGAGTTGAAGAGGTAATCTTTGATCTGGCGCGGAAAACATGTTCTTAGCACGGCGTTGATCTCGTCGCGGTCGGATTCGGGCAAAAAGTCGCGGCTGCGCACCACAGCCTGCAGTGTAGTGAGGATCGTGGCGTGAACGTGTTTCTCGATCATGATTGGATTCCGCAGGTTGAACCTCGGCGGTAAAATTGCACCGCCCAACAATTTGAGTGGTTCTTTGAAGTAAGCGCGGTCGTGGCTGACAGCGCGCGCGTAGGTGAGATTCACCGCCATGCGGTGTCTTCGACCGGCGCGGCCAACCCGTTGCCAGTAGTTGGCGGCCAGCGGCGGTACATTCCGCAATAGGACCGAATCGAGCGCCCCGATGTCCACGCCCAGTTCAAGTGTTGGTGTGGCAACAAGTGTGTTGACGCGGTCGTTTTTGCTCTTGAAGTCCCGTTCAAGCTGCTCGCGTTCTTGGGCTGGGACCTGTGCCGAGTGCTCACGCGGCTGGAGCATCAAGAAGTTCTGATCCAGCACCATCAAGTTGAAGTCATCGGGACTTTCAAGGACCAGTTCAGTGTGGCCGGCAGCGCAGCGCCAGGCGAGACATCTGTTGCCGGGTGTTTGACGCAAGTGGATGCGGCGACAGTTCGTGCAGCGATAAACGCCTTGGTGCGCTTCTAACCTCAGCATATCAGCGTCAATCTGGTAAGCGCCGGTGCAGTTGGGCAGGGGTCTGTTCCTGAATCCAGTTAAGGAGACCGGCACCAAGATGTTAAGTTGGTCGGTTAACACTCTCCACAGGGCTTCGTAGAACTGCTCAATCTCATCAGCCGGGACACCCCATCGTTTTGCGACCTGTATCGGGATGGTTTCACCATGCTCACTCAGGATCTGGCTCAGGCGGTTTTTGTCGTCGTGCTGTGATCGGCGCAGCTTCAGTGCTCTTGGGACACCGGGCGACAGGACCAGGTAACCGCGTTGGATTTCCGGTTCGCCGTCGCCCCAGAACCGCGAGTAGATTCGGCCTTCCCGATCGAGCAATATGGAGTTGCGCCGGAAAATGTCGAGAAGACCAGCGATCCCCTCGGCCAAGACAGCGGGCTCGATGTTGAGGTGCGCAGACCACTCCTGAATGAAGGGTACTTCCGCTGTTAACCCCCGGTAGTTCACTTTCAAGCGCCCCCATGGCTCCAAGCCGATGCGCTGTTTGACTCCCATCGTCAACTCGCGGAGGACTTGGATTCTAAGGAACCGTGCTCGTTCCTCTTGATGTCTTACGCCTTCAGCTTCTTTGCGGTGAACTCTCCACACTTCGGGGATAAGTGCACGGCTCAGGTCGTCATTCGTTTCGAGCAGATCGGACAAGTGGGCGGTCAGGTCGCCTACGCTTACTGGTCCCTGTCTCAATCGCTCATACATCAGCGACCGCAGGCGGAAACGCCGGGCGTGGTCTTGCATCCACCCGGCTTGAAACGCTGCGTCTTGCCGGTTATCAGAGAAGACCAGCAACCGTTTGTGGTCGGAGTGCTGAAGCATGCTGAGGGCGAGGACATGGACATCAGAGACTGTGATTGCCCGCACGGGACGGGCAGGTTCGCGGAAGCCTTCGGGGCGGTCACGGCCGGTCGCACTGCACGAAACGCACCGGGCGAGACGACCCGGCTGGTTCTTCTTCTGGCGGACGGCAAGCAGCTTCACCATTGGGAATTGTGACCCGCAGTGGGCACACCGGGCATACGCTGGGCTGTGGAGCGTTCCACAGCTTCGGCACATCCAGATTTCAGCACAAGATGGCGGAACACACGCGGCTTGGGGTGCGTCTTCATCCTCGCCGTTGTGAGCGTCTGCAACCGTGTCTGTGATTAAGCGGTCCAACAATACGACCCGCTTGCCACCCAGGTGCGCATCCAGCGGTTGCCACATCCGGCCTTCTCCCACAGCGTCGCCGCCGCCAGGCTGCTGGTCAGTAAACTCGAAGTCTTTCACATGGATCGTGAAGTAATGCTGCCCGCAGGTGTTGCATGACATGACTGGCAAAGGATGGTAATGCTCTGCTTGGTTTTTCTCCGCAGCCTTCTGCGCATCCTCAACGGAGAGCCAGAGACGTGGACCCTCTTGGTTCATCGGAAAAGTTACCACGGCGCCTTCGACGCCACGGGTGAAACCGTGAACAACCGGGCGCAGCAACGGCCGCCCTTGCTTGCGTGCCACAGAACCCAATGCCAGCCATGCCAGCAGTTCTTCTTCAATCACCTTGCGGCCAAGTCGGCCACTCAATTCCTGTAGTAAATCGTCCAGCTTCCTGGGCTGCCGCAGTACCTGCGCGATTTGGTAAACCAGCTCATTCGCCATCAAGCGGTCATACAGATCCTCCTGCCAGGAAACTCCATCCAGCGCTTCGCCAGTCATGGCACGGAGCGCGATCCTCACCATTGCACCCGTATGCTCCCCTGACTCGACGGCTTCCAGCACATTCTTCAGATGCTCGCGGGGGTCGCCTGGCAGCGGGCGAGGCACGTTGCGCTTCACGGACCATTCGTCTTCTTCGTATTGCTCGAGAACGACCTCGACGTTAGCCGGCTCGACACCGAAGAACCTGCTTGCAAATTCCTTGGCAGCGTTCGTGCCGCGTTCCGGATCAGCCAGCGTTGCAGACGTCGCCACACATATGGTATCTTCCGACCGCCGACCGCAGAAGGCACGCAACCGTCGGATTAGACAAGCAGTTTCCGCTCCAGCCACGCCCTTGAAGGTGTGGGCTTCATCAAAGACCAAATACTCCAGCCTTGCACCGTCGAACAGCTCGACGTCCTGCTGCCGTGTCAGCAGCAATTCCAACTGCTTGACGTTCGTCAGCAGGATGCGCGGCTGCTTCCCTGGTGTCCGCATCTCTTGGCGGGATACCCTTTCTTCCGGGGGATGGATGGCGTGCGTCTCCTTGGCTTCACGGGCCTGCGCAAGCCTGGCCTGGTAATCGGCGCGGGACGATCCCGCTGGTAACCGTTCGCCTGTGACTTCGCGTTCCAGCTCCGGCGTCTTGCCAACGTACATTCCGAAGCTGATGTCTGAGCCAGCCAGCAGATCGCGCAAACGCCCGAGCTGGTCCTCAGCCAGCGCATTCATTGGATAAACGATGACAGCCACTATCCCTGCTGGTTCATTCCGGTCTTTCAGCTCCAAGCACCGGCTGATGATTGGGTACAGGAAACACTCGGTTTTGCCCGATCCAGTGCCCGTGGACACCAATGTGGTTCGGCCTTTCTTAATGCTGCGCAATGCCGCTTCCTGGTGCCCATAGATGGCGGGGTACGGGATTAGGTTCTTCAGGTGCGGATGCAGGATGCCCTCGCTGACCAGTTGCTCGACCGGAGGCCCTTTGCGAAAGGCGCGGGACAGGCTGATGTAGGGGCCTTTTAACAGTGGCGTGTGGCGAGTCTCGTCCAGGTTCAACAACCGCCGCATCTGCGCGTACAGATCTGGATCGGCGAAGGCGTAGGTCGTGAGCTGATACTTCAGGAAGTCCCCGATGACGCTCTCCGTGAATAGAATTGGGTTTAACATGGTACCTAAGTTCGCTTTGGCTGGGAGTCTTGCAGCAGCGGGCCAAAGAGCGTTGGTGACACTTCCTGTAGCGGCGCTGCTCGAAGCCGTTTCAGCACCTGCTGGGCTTCTTCATCTTTCAGCCAACAGTCGCAGAACTCTTTCTCCTGCAATTCGTAGGGCAGGCATTGCTGGAAGTAGGTTTGGTCTGCCCCACCCACAAAGAGACTTCGAGCAGCATCGAGCAAGTGCGCCGTGGATGACGGTAGGGTGCCAAAGTCCAATGGCGTGGCAGACTGAACAGCAATGGCAGACAAAGCCGGCCTAGCAGCCCCCGTGAATTTGGAGAGGACACTATTAAAGAAGGCCCCGCCGAAGGTGAAATAAACGAAGCCTCCATGCGTACGAGCGTAAGGGAGAGACTCCGGCTTGCAGGCTGCCCGTATCGAATCAACGAAGCGTTTTACCGGTTCCCAAGTGCTCTTGGGCATGTCGCAGTTGCTTTGTTCGATGTTGAAAAGCCGTGCCCAAAGGTGGTTGCTAATGAAGCTGTCCCACCCACCTGCTCCGCTTCCGCTTTCACCATAGACGGGGGTGATTTCGTCGCGACGGGACCTGGACGCCGGTTCAACCACGATCCCATCGTGGGCCGCAGCCAGCACTCGCCAAGATTTCCCAGCGAACCTCATGTTGGTCCCCTTGGTTATCTTCATCAGGTTTATCAGGGGGATGGTCCCAATCAGCCTTTGGCCATGCCGGATGTCCACCGTCTGGGAGCCGATTGGGAAGTTGCCAAACAACATACCTTTGTCAGCCAGTTCCCACAAACCATCTGCTGCTCCATAACGGTTCTTGAAACCATGTCGTTGCATTAGGCCGTCTTCAGCCATCTCCGCCAAAATGCTCTCAATCACTTGGCGATCCAGGTGGGCGAAAGCGCCTAGGTCGTCAGCAAAATCAGCGATCCGTGTGTATGCGCCATTTTTAGCGAACAGAATCGAGGCGATCTGCTGCGCCACTGCGCCATAGAGTTGAAGGGGTGCCGTGACCGGCATTTTCCCCTGCCGTGCCAGACAGGTCAGGGTCGAAAAGACCAATGCCTGCTTCAAGGCATCAGGCCCAGGGGGCACCAGGCAGATCGCGTTTGTCTTGTTGGCGCGTCGGTTGCCCCGCCCGATACGCTGCAAGAAGGATTCGATCCCAGGCGGCACACCCCACAGGACCACGGCGTCGATGTCGCCTATGTCAATCCCAAGCTCCAAGGTGCTGGTCGCTACGCAGATTGCGCGGGGCGCCTTCGCAAACAACCGCTCAGTGGACTCACGGAGTTCCGGCGAGAGCGACGAGTAGTGCGTCATGGTACATTCCCGCAATTGCGGTACTCCTTGGAGCACCTTGGCGACCTCCTCGCAGGCCCGCCGCGAGTTCGCAAATACCAGCAACTTCCGGCGTGGGTAGTCCATCAGCCGCAGAATCGTTGCCCGCATGTCTTCAGGGCTCTTGAACATGATGATGTGGGCGTCGAGGGCGCGAACGGACGGAAACTCGGCGATCACGCAGTCTTCCCAAGGCCCGAACAGGAAGTCGCGCACGTCTTTCAACCGCGAGATTGTCGCAGACAGAGCTGCCCATTGCAGCGGGCGACGGGCCAGTTTCTTGAGTCGGTGGAGCGACAAGGCCAACTGCAAACCGCGTTGTGTGTTGTAGAGGAGATGGACTTCATCGACGACCACGGCCTGTATGTCTAGCAACCGTTCCTCGCCCTTCATGAGCAGTATGTTCAAGGACTCCGGCGTCGTGATGATGACGTGCGCCGCTGCCGCCCCCAATTCGTCACGGTCCCCGTGGCGAACAACCACACGGAGCCCCAGTTCTTCTAATAGAGGACACAAGCGCTTGCTAAGATCGTTGATCAACGCCTTTGTCGGTGATACGTAAAGCAAGAACGTCTTTTCGGATCGAACTGCGTCCACCCAATAACGACTGACCAAAGGGGCCACGACCGCCTCGGTTTTTCCCGAACCAGTCCCTGCGGACAGAACGAGATTCTTCCCGGCTGCAAGAGGTGGAATGGCTGCCTTCTGAAGCGGACGTAGTTCCTTGAACTGGCCGAAGAAAGTCGCTGCTACTCTGGGGTCCAGCTGTGCCATGTTGCTAATCACAAATCCATTAACGAGTCCAGTTTGGCGACTACCTCGCGGATTGTGCGGCGGGCGCGATCTTCTACGGGAGACCGCGCCGTTTGCTCGACAACTTCGCGTACTGCCTCAATGGTGCCAGGCACGGCTTGGTAGCCGTAGGCGAGTGCGTGGGTGGTTATGATGCGGCCCGCCAGCTCATGCAGCTCGCGCTTGGACAAGGGACTCATGGCAAATGTTGGCAACTGGTCGAAGCGGCTGTAATCAAAATCCAAGCGATCTCTTTCGATCAGGCGATCCTTGCACTTCTGAACAAAGCCAGGCGTGACAGCGTAGAAGCTCATGCCTTTAAACCGCTTCCCGGAGAAGAATCGGAACAGGTTCCAGAAAGCAGCTTCCTGGTGGTCAATCCTCATGTTCGAAGCCGTCAGCACGTCTTCAAATTCATCGAATAGGAGTACCAAGCCTTTCAGGCCAGCTTCCTGGAGCAGCCGATTGGTGTCCTGCAAGGCGTCCCAGCTCTGACGGTATCCGTCGTGGAAGAAGATAAAGACTCCATCCTGATAAAACTGGTAATCCGGACGCGGGTCGCGGAAGTGCCGACGCAGGCCCAACACCAACGTCTCATAAAGCCGCTTCCGTTGTGCCCGGTAATTGGCCGAGTTTTGCAGCCAGTCCACCACGGTCTCCTGAGCCTCGGTGTCGCCGGTCATCCAGGCCCGGATGGCCACGTAAAGCCCCTCGGATTTCAGAACCTCGGAGTAGTCCCACCTTCCGTTGCTCGATAGCTCGTTCCAGAACTCTGCCTCATCGTCGGTGTGGGAGTTCTCCATGGTCTCACACAAGAAGTTCATCAATCCACGGACGCCTGTTGCCGCGCCGGGAATCGGAAGTTCCAACTGGCGCAGGATGGCCCCCATGATTTGGTCCATCCGATTGAAGCGTACCCCCGAGCGGGCATCAAGTTGGACATAACTCACGGCGTATCTCATCCGCAGCGCACGCTCGCGCACCAAACGCAGCAAGTGCGACTTTCCGCATCCCCAGTTCGCCCGCAGCAGCAAGACGGTCGTGTTGCCTTTTTCGAGATACCGCTGTAAAGAGTCAATTTCAGATTGGCGCCCGACCGTAAAATGCTCGACATATCCTACAGGCGGAATTCCCTTTCGCAACTCCTCGACGGCCCTGAGTGCATCTCGCTGGTTCATACGTCACGACTCCCTGAGTATCTCCATAACATCCTTGTATGTTTGGCTCGCCGGCTTCACTTCGCCTTCCATCGCATCGTCAAAGTGCCGGACACAGCCCGAAGTCAGCACTCGCCAAAAACGCACCTGGGATAAACTCGGATGACCCTCAAACAACTGCTTTACGAATAGCTCGGTGTCCGGTACGTTCGGGAGCTGGGCTTCACTCCCCGGATACGCCGACGCATATATGGCGCGAATCTTTCGCCCTACCTCCTGGTATTGCGCCAGGTTGAACTCAATGGCATCGAGGTTCCAAACCACATCCAAGGCTCGTGGCGGTCTGTCTTCGGGTTTCCCAATCCGGGTCTGGAGCATCCCGCTTATGACGATCCCGTGCTTCGGATCGGTATAAAAATCAGGAGTCGTGGCGTAGATGAGAAATAGGCCGGTCAGAGCCTCCACGTTGTTGATCAGGTGCAGCAGATTGTTGTGGGCGTCACGCAGGGCGCTTTTCCGCATCACAGAATAAGACATCTCCGCCTCGTCAAAGAGGATAACCAGCCCCTGATAGCCCGCCAGCTTCACGAAGGCCGACAGCGATTGCATCATTACCTTTGCATTGTCCTTGCTGACCATTTTGTTGATGCCGTAATTCTTGCGGTAGTTGCCCAAAGTTCCCTCCCCACTGAACCACTGCAAAATCTCGTCCCTGGTCTGCTTGATGATCACGGGGTCAGGATTCTCGGGCAGGAAGGTCTCCCAGTATTTCTTGACGATCTTGCGGAAATCAATGTCCAGAGCTTCGCACGCCATCAACTTCTCCGCCGCCTTGGTGTAGTTCTCATGGGTCGCCGTTTCCGTGAGGGCGTGCTGACCGGTTGCCAGGAAAGTGAGAGCCTCCTGCAACACGATGCCAAAGGGCGCGGCTTGTGGCTGGCCGTATTCACGGAAGAAAGTCGGGGTGATGATGTTTCTGAGAATCCCGTAGAAGACTCTCTCGAAGCGGTTCAACGGCGCTTCGTTCACGTTCAGCTCGACATTTGAGACAAGGCAGCCGTGGTCGAACGCGAGTTCACGCATGAGCCGGAAGAAATGCGTCTTACCGGCACCCCAGGATCCGCTGATGAACCGGATAATCCCCTTGTCCTCGATGCCGGTCAGGTGAAACCGCTTGATGCCCTCCATCAGCTTTTCGTGGCCCACGGCATACAACTGCGTGCCGCGCTGCGGCGGAACCCCTCTTCTCAGGGCCTCAATCACTTGAATGGCAATCTTGTCCGATGTCATGGAATCACCTTTCCTTTCTAAAGATCAGCAGGTTCACCATCCCGCGCCCGGCAGGCCCGTAGAGCAACATTCCTTGTTCGGTGTCCTTGGTCTGCTGCAAGTCAAACCTCATGCCTTCGACTTCGGCTGGCCCCTCCACCACCAGGCGTGACAGATCAATCAAGAACTCGTCCCGCCTGAAGTGTCGCTCTCTGTGCGCGATCCGCCGGACAATGTGGCGCAGCGGCACTGGCTCACCGTCCGCCTGTTTATTCATCTTAAGGATTGCAAGGTAATGCTTACGTAGGCGCCTCAGGAACTGCTCTCCGTCGAAACTCCGCCCAAACAGACGTTGATCTTCGCGCTTTAACACCTCCGCGATGGCCTCCATGTCGGGCGGTAGCTCGGCCAGCCGTTCCTCATAGTCTTTGATACGGGCAATGCGCTTCTGCTCATCAATTTCGACCGTGATGAACCCTTCCCGAAATTTGTAGCGCGGATGGCGGCTCTGGGACCGGTCTAGGGGCAGTTGGTGCTGTTCCGCCATCTGTTCCATGTCTCGCGGTAACTGGAGCAGCAGTTCCTCGGTGTGTTGTTTGGACTGCTTGTAAAGGGCCTCCAGATGGGGGACCACACTGTTTGCAGACTCGCGCAACTGATGGAAGAACGTCGCCTCCTGCTCAAGGATGGCCCTGATGTGGAACCACCTTTTCTTTTCGACATTGCTGGCCAGCTTTTCCCAGATGGCCTGGGCGCGAACAGCCGCTTCGGCTTCGGTCTTGGCCCGTATGGCTCGCTCCCGCGCTTGGCTCATAGCTTCAGCGAGCCAATCAGCGGGGTGCGTTGTGAAAGATAGCTGAGCTTGGTTCATAAAGTGATCCGTCCGCTGGCGGCAACGGTGACATTAATCGTGACCGAAGTTGCACGCATCATGAGTTGGTCCTTTCCGTCAGGCGCTGGACGATGGGGCGCATCCACGCGGGAAGCTTGGGCGTTAGAGCTGACAATTCTGACAGGGTGTCCGCATCCAGTTTGTTCCGCAGTTGCCCCAACCTACGTGCTTCCAGCCCGCGTTCACGCAGATGCCGAATTGCCTGGATGACCAGCCCTGCCGGACGGCCTGCGCCGAGCAGGTTACGTGGCGCTGCGCGGCGGAAGATCAACGTCAGCTTGCCGAGCGTCATTCGGCGCGGCACGCCGTTGGTGAGGATGACGATTCTGCCCGGCACCTGCTCGGAAAGGCCCAGCAGGTTGGCCGCGTAAGCGCCGGACACTTGCCACTGGGCGCTGCTGCCTTCCATGAGCGCCCGCACCGCCGCCATCGGGTCCGGCGCGGTCTTGCCCAGGATAGGGTGTGCTTTTGGACAGTCGTAAAGGCCCCGCCGCACCCGCCGCACCCGTCCCCTTCGCACCAGCCTGGTCAACACCGTGCCCACCAAACGCGGATCGCCGAGATCCGCGAAGTCACGAGGCGTGAACGTCCAGCCTTCCCCGTGCTCCTCGATTCGCGCGGTCACCTGTTGATGTAGGGACTTGGTGCTCACAGAACCGTCTGAAAGCGATGAAAATACTACACAGTTTTTTCATCATGGCGCAAGCCTGTTTTCGCCCTGTTGTTCGTGCTGGGAGTGCCCGGCTCCTACCGCCACTGCCCACGCCCGACCCGGCCACAACTGCCCTACTCAGCGGCGTCCGCGTCGTAATCGAAGAAACCTTTCAGCCTGCTGGCCGCGAGCTTCTCCGTCGCGTCAATGACAATCAGGTCGGGAATGGGTTTCCCATCTTTCCTGAGCGTGCGGTGGACCTTGGCGATCCGCTTCAACTTCTTCTCATGCTCGCCCACTTTAATGAGCACGAAAACGCCGTGCCTGGCATTCTCCGCGTGCAGGTAGGTGGGGAGCTGGGCGGTCAGGCCGTCGAGGAACTTGGCGTTGCTTGAAAGTTTGACCTCCACTATCACGCGCTCGTGGTAGCCCTTGCTCACCTTGAAGTCGGCGGGGCCTCGGCCAGTCTGCGGCTCGCGGGATATGTCCAGGCCGTTTGCGAGGCAGTAGGAACCGGCGATCCCGAAGAACAGATCACCTGGCCGCGTGGGTCGCTGTCGAAATCGTATGGTTCGGCCTTGGCCTTGGCGTAGTTGACCAGCAGTTCTCGAAGCAGATCGGGACGCTGGAGCAGCACGGCTTTGATGTCCGACTTCGAGAGATTCTGGACCCGTCTGATCCACACCTTCTGGACAACCTCATTGATCCGTTTGCGCAGCGACTCGTTGTAGGCGCACACGCCGTCGATCTCCGACCAGTCCGTGGCGACCGGCAGGTCCGCCAGGATCGAGTGTGGAATCACCAGCACGGCCTGGTCCTGGCTCTTGGAGTAAACGAACGTGCCGGTCTTCCCGTGGACGGTCTTCTCCACCGTTTTCAATCCCACCTTGTCCACCACACGTTTATTGAACCGCCCCAGGTCTTCCAGAAGCAGGAAGATCGTCATGTCGCTGATGAGGTCAGGTCCGAACTTCTCCTCGAACAGGACAGCGACCTCGAAGATCGAGGGATTCTTGATGCCCGCGTCAATGATGGCCTTCGCCGTGGCGTAGAGCCGCCTGGCAACATCGGGAGTCACGCCACGCCCGGCGTTCGATGCCTCGGCGTAACCGAGCGCCGCCTCCTGGACTTCGGGGAAGACCAGCGCCTTGATCGCTTGGCGCTCCAAGGCGTCGCCCGGCTTGGCGGCGGCGATCAGATCGAGAATAGGCGCAAAGTAGTGCTGGAACCGTGTGTAGCTCCCCAGCAGTTTCCGGGATGCGCGTCGAGCGCAGCCGCGCCGGGTCAACGTGCAGCAGCGAATCAATGCCCAGGTAAGAATCGAACACGCCGAACTTCCACAGTTGCGCGGACGACACGCCCAGTGATTCGCTGAGCAGCATACTACCACACCCTCCTCGCTCGCCTTCAGGCTGGCACGACGCCATCGTCATGCTCCTCCCCCTTCCGCGACGATGCTCTCTCGCTCCGGCAGGCTGTGGAACTGGAAACCTCGTGCACCTTCTTCGGCCAACGTGCTTGCGTAGAACCATTCCCCACAAACCCACCGCGTATGCCGGAATATGCCGTCCATGCAGACGCGCAGAATCCACTGGTCCGGGAACCGCAGCCGATCCACCAACAACGGCAGCGTGGGCACCAGGTCGTAAAAATACCGGGCCTGGTCCATGACAAAGACATCCAAATACATCGGCGTGACTTTACCGGTCGCCACATACCGCCAGCGGCGCTGCTTGGCCACGTTGCAGTGATACGGAAAACCGTAAAGCCCGAGCAGCAGGTCCGCCAGGAGATGTGGGCACGGCTCATCACAGAAAATGCGTTCATCCTGATCGATCCAGCGGAATGAGTTTAAAGCCTCGACCGCCGCTTGGCTGCACGCCTTTTTGTTTAGCTCCGATGTCGCGCTGAAGCCGGGATCACCGCAATTTCTGAGCGCGTAGGCCAGCCACACAGCATCCGACAGCTTCACTCTGTTCAGGGTATCGTCGCAAAACAGCCTCCGTAGCGGATCACCTTTTGGGACATTCTCCTCGACCATTTGCAGCACCCGCCGATACGCCGGAAATGAATCTTGGAAGAACATTGCCTCCGGGGCGGCTTCCAGCTTCAGCCACTCCGCTTGTAGCGGACCGAGGTCTATTCGGTCTGAAAAGGCCGCTGAGTAATACTCCCGCCGCGTCCCGTCTAAAGCTGCCACTCTCCACCAGGGCATCAGCAACCCGCCGAACTCAATCACGAAACGGGTGACGAAGTTGCTGTAGTAGTCGTGAATCTGTTCGGCCACGTGTTTCCAGTAGTCGTTCTCGAAATCCTCCCAATCATCCCGCGTGAAGAACCAAGACCCCAGCCGTTTCGCCCAGAGATCAAGACTATGGCCGTCCTGGTTGGCCTGGGAGAAATTCGTGATCAGGACGCCCAACGGTGCCAGCCGCTGACGTTCAAAGAGCTGGCGCAGCACATCGAGCGTGCTCGGCTTGGAACTCGGCAGCGGCCCGCAGGCATCGAAGTAAATGATGTCGAACTGCTGTGGCACGATTTCGAAAAACTGCTTCAGACCGCCGCGATAGATTTTGATGCCGTATCCGCTGACGAACAGACTCTCCACCGCCTGGTCGAAGATTTCCTTGTCGGCTTCGACCGCCCAGATGTTCTCTGGCGTGATCCCGAGCTCGAACATTACTTCCAGGTCGTTCATCGGCTCAGGGCCGCTGAGAAAGAGCACCTGCAACTCGTTGGCCTTTCGTTTCCCGACCCGCGTTCGGTGCAACTCGGCGAACGCCTCCGACTTCTCCTTCACCTGCTCGTGCGGACAGGGGAAAGACGTGTGCTTCTCCAGCATGTCGCACACGTATTTCATGCCGCGCTTGAAATGATCGAGGGTTACCACCGGACTGGTGTGCCGATACGTCGTCAGCGACTCCACCGCATGGCACAGCGCCAGCCAACGGGCCTGCTTTTTTTCCGGTTGGTTGAATTCGCTCATGATGGTCAGCGACGGCGTTTGTTGCCCTGCGGCGGCAATTCGTTCCCGAACAGGTCGGTGGGGATGGGCTGGCCGAGCAGGTCCAGCGCGGGCGGTTTGGATGGCGCGGGCGGCGTTGCCGGGGTGGAAACTGGTGCGGCGGCGGGGCCGGGGGCGAAGCGGCTGCGGATGGCGCGGATGTTCTCGGCGTGGCGGCGGCATTCTTCCCAGGACTGCGCCACGTCTTCGTTGAGTTGCCAGGGCAGGAAGCGGGGACCGAGGAGCGGGGCGACGGGCTGCGGCTGCTCGGCGCGGTCGTCGTGGCCGAGGCCGTAGTCGGAAAGGCGCAGGGTATCCGGAAGCATCCAGCCCTCGCCGCCGTTTTGGGCCAGGAAGGCTTCGAGGCCCATGCGCTGCAAATCCTGGAAGGCAACCTGCGCCAGGACCGTATGGCGCAGCTCCGGCGTCTTGTCCTTGTCCACGCGCCAAAAGCCCTTGGGATCAAGGGAGCGGGTGAAGGCATTGTCCCGCATCCGCTCCAACGGGTGATCGCAATCCCGCATGATCCAGGCAAAGTCCTCGACGGTCAGGCCGTAAAGGTGAGCGACCACGGCGTCCACGATGCAGCGAAGGCGGAGACGTTCGTGTGGCGTAATCGCCCAAAGCGAGCGCCAAGAACGCTCACGAGGGAGGCCCTCTTGAGAGGTCCACGGAATGGCGAACCGCGTGCTGGGTGCGGCTAGGGACAACGCGCAGCGGTCAAGTATATCAAGGTGGACCGAACGAGATGGAAGCACGGCCTCCTCGACGATAAAGAAATTCAGTGTAAGCCCGCCAAGACGACTTCGGAATTGGAAGTCTGATGCGAATGAGTCACCAACTGTCGCAAGCGCGGCGGCTGCGCGAGTCCGCAGGATTGGAACCTTGTTTCCGCACGGTTCGTCCTCAAGGAACGTGCAGATGAACGTCCGTGTGTTTGTCGCGGACGACACATCCATGAAACCGAGCTTGCCCCAAAGTCCTATCCGCCATTCGAGCCAGGCATCGCCGTCCTGTAACCTGTGCTCCTCGGCTTCCGCCGCCTTCTTCCCGTGACGCTCCTTGAACTGGTCCAAGTGTTTTCTGAGGTAATCGGCATCCTGATCCTTCAAGCCGATCATGAACTGCGGCTCGATAACCTTTTCAGTCCACGGAATTTCCCGCCACACCGCCGACCGGCCTTTGCCGCTGACCCAACCTTTTTGGCTGAAGTCGAACTGGCCGATCATGCGGCCCTCGTAGAGCGGCAGGGCCACATCCTCGATGTCCTCGATGCGGATGGCGCGGAGGCCGTCGCGGGAGAGGATGAGGCCGGGCGGCCGGGTTAGCACGGAGCGTGACCGTTGGTGGGTGTCGGTCCATGGTTGAAAAGCTGAAGCCTGCAATCCGAAGTCAGCGATTTCCCGCCACTTGCCCTTGAGCCAGTGACCATATTCGTCGGGCATGTAGCCCTGTTCCTCCCACTTGGGCCGGGGCGGGAACAGCTTCGAGTCGTTCGTCATGTGGAACTCGCAGGCGTAGCGGATGCCCCAGCCGTCCGGCCCGTCGTCACCCAGAAGCACGCCGTTGGCATACATGCGCTGGAGAATTTCGAGGTCGCGGGCGGAACGGATTTCGAGGATGGCGCGGGACTTGGGGCTGAACTGCTCGACGCGCTCACGCGGATAGAGCAGCACATGCTGCTCGGCCTGCTCCCAATCGGCCAAATCCCGCCGCATGAAGGTGGCGCGGATGGCTTGGGTTTGGCCGCCCTTCTGCACAATGACCGGACAGAACTTGAACGAGCGGTGAATATCGAAGATGCCGTCGCGGTTCTCGAAGCTGAAGAGCCAGCGCCATTGGCAGCGGTCGAGGAACAAGCGGCGCAGGTCGGTGCTGCCCCGGTCGGTGTAAAGGCCGGAGGGGACGATGCAGCCCAAGAGTCCGCCGACCCGCAACAGGGCGTGCGCCTGCTCCAGGAACATCTTGTAGGTGTTGATGTCGGCTGACCCCTGGTGCAGGAAAGGATGGCTGGCATCCGCGTAGCCAGAACGCTGGCCGCGAACCTTGAGCCACAGAGCGTGCAGTTCCTCGTTCTCGGTCGGGCGGCGCGAGAAGGTGAACCGGATGCCTTCGTCCGGGTCCACTTCGTTGCCGAAGGGCTGGCCCGCGTTCTTGGTCCAGTTGGACAGCGCCTTGAGCCGGGCATTGTAGGCCAGCCAGTCGCGCTCGATGCGGGCGTCCAGCCCGAAATACTCGCGCTGTTTGGCGATGGCCTCCTGTTTGCCGTAGGTGCGGTAGAGCGGGTCAATGTTGGAGAACCATTCCTTCGAGTTGGGCTTCTGTATTTCCCACGGCGGGTTACCGAGAATGGAGTCGAAGCCCGCGCCAGGCTGATCGAACACGTCCGGGAACTCGATTTCCCAGTGGAAGAAGCGGTGCTGGTCGCGGAGTTGTTCCACCACCGCGAGCGTTTCAGGGGGCGGATTGAAGAACTTCGCGGGGCTGGGGGCGATGTTCAGTTTGTCCGCAGGCCAGAACCAAACGGCGCACCAGGTATCGAACGCCCGGCGCAGGGTCTGGATGTGCGGGTTGTTTTGGAAGTGCTCGGCGTAGGCGCGGGCTTGGGCGTCGGGATCGGTGAGGCGTTGCTTGTGCAGCGTCCGCACGGCGTCCACGGCTTCCTGGTGAATGGCCGGGGCGGGCGCGGGCAGGCGGAACTCGGTGAGCAATTCAAGCTGCCGGGGGCGGGCGGGATCGAGGGCTTCGATGAGCAGCTTCAGTTCACGCTTCACCACGTCGTCCTTGAACCGTTTGAGGGCCTCGGTCCACTGGTCCCCTTCCTTCTTGCGTTCGCCCTTCATTTTGCCGCGCTGGACTTCGTATTCTCGGAAGTGGTGGACGAAATTGGTGTGGTTCTTGTCGCCGCCCTCTCGCACCCACGCCATTGCCGGGTAATCTTGGAAGCGGTCGAACCAGCAACCGACGAGCGCGTTGCCGACCTTGATCTTGTGGTCCAGGAAGCTGAACGGAAGCTGATAGTCCATCGTCTCGATCCAGAGGGAGAGGCGGCACAGCTCGACGGCCAGCGGATCGAGGTCCACGCCGTAGATGCAGCGTTCGACGATGATGCGGCGGAGGCGGGCTTTGATGGCGCGTTCCGGGTCGTCGGTGTTGAGTGGCAGGTCGCGGGTGCATTCCAGCAGCCAAGGCGGGATCGGTTCGGGCGGGTTTTCCAGGGTGATGCGGCCGTCGCCGGTGGTCTTGAGCCAGTGGTGCGCGAACAGGCTTTCGTAGAGCGCATCGGTGAGGTAGCGCAGGGCGGCAATGAGGAACGAGCCGGACCCCGCGGCAATGTCGGCGACTTTGAGCGCGAGGATGGCGGCGGGTTTCTTGACCTGCTTGTGGCCGTCCACGGTGTCGTAGCAGAGCGGTTCCAATGCCCGGCGCACCGTGGGGCCAGCCAGGGCGGCTTTGGTATAAAAGGTGCCGGTGCCTTTTCGGGTGCCACCCCACCGCACTAGGAAATACTCACCCGGCGCGATGATGCGGGAGACGAGTGTTGCGCTGGCGTTGGTGATAGCGTCTTGCAATTCACGCTTTTTCTGTTCGGTCAGATTGCCGCGAGGCTTGGTGACCAAGTTGCCCGCGATGACCGCCCTGCGTGCCCAACTGAGGGCGCGGCTGCGGTGCTGGATGCCTTCGTCGTTTTCATCCCTGAGCACCCCGACAAGTTCAGGCGATTCAGCGGGCAGCGAGAGGATTGGTATCCCAAGCGTGAGATGGTCGCTCACCGCTTCTCCCTCCTCGCTCTCCAGCTCTTCATTCTCCGTGTCGAATTCTTCTTCTTCCTCCTCACTCTCCTCGCTGCTTGCGGCGAGTTTGGTGGACTTGGCCATCTTCTCGACCAAGTTGGCGATGGCGGTGTCGTCCATCGCTTCCAGGCGGTCGAGCGGCAGCGCTGGCTGGTCGCCGATATTCAGGAACAGCGTCACGCGCTCGGCTTTGCGCAGCTCGTAGTCGAGCAGACCTTGATAGAGGATGCCGATGTATTCAGTGTCAAGCTGGGAGAAGTCCACCGGTGCGTGAACGATGCTGGCCGCACGGCCTTGCCGGACGCGGATGGGGGCACGGGTCAGGCAATCGAGGATGGCCGCGACCGTGGCATCGTTGATTTCGTTCGTGGGCGATTCCAGGGCGGACAACGCGCGGAGCACTGGATCGGGATCGTCCAGTTGGCCAAGCCGGAACAGCCCA
The DNA here is from genome assembly GCA_012517065.1 of Verrucomicrobiota bacterium. Taxonomy (GTDB): domain Bacteria; phylum Verrucomicrobiota; class Verrucomicrobiia; order Limisphaerales; family J093; genus JAAYVR01. The sequence goes on from JAAYVR010000252.1 coordinate 17,559, forward strand.
CCGCCGTATCGCATGATGGGCAGTGCCTCGTGCTCAGAGCCGTCGCAGATGAGCCGGAACAGGGCCAGGAGCCGGGGCCAGGCGGACACGCGATGGCGCAGCCCTGCGTGACCGCGCCCACCGCTGTCGCGTTCCAGTTGCTCGCGCAGGCCCTGGATGCCGTAGGAAGAGTGGTAGATCGGGTTGTTGCGCGGGAGTAGATCGCGGGCTTCCGCGAACAGCACCACGACGCACCGCATGATGAGCCGGACGGCGGCGATGTAGATGTCTTTGCGAGCCGGGGGCGGGAAGCGGGAAGCGGGAAGTGGGGATTCGAGGGTTTCAATGGCGTCATGGGAAGCGCCGATCAACAACTCGACCGCCTGGCGCACTCGCTCGCCCAAGGCCGCGGAAAGCTCGGACTGGCCCTTCCTGGAATCGAGAATGGCTGCGACGAGTGGCGGGTGTTGATTCGGGGCTGGGGCCGCGAGGGCTTGCCGCCCCAACAGCGTCCGCAAGGCCGTCACTTGGAGGCTGGGTTTGCCTTCGCTGAACCACAGGTCGGAGTCCCACTCGCACCATGCGTCGTAATCTTGGCCAGCGTGAATCAAGCGCCACTGGCTGCCGTTGGTTAGAAGGGCGATGCGGAACTCGGGCTTCTTGCGCAGCCACTCGTTTACACGAGCAACGGCACGACGACCGCGGCCCACCCCCAGTCGGCCGGCGCTCTCGGCGTCCACAAAGACAGGCAGGACGCCGCCGTTCGGCTCGCGCCACAGACGGCGTGGCCGGATCACTTCGCCGCTGACGGACCTGATTGAGCAATCGGCAGGAACGGCGCTGGCCTTTTTCCACTCCGTCGGTCTCAGGTCGAGGACGATTTCCAGGACGGTATCCAGGAGCGCCGCCAGCCGGTCGGCAGAGGTGGCTTCCAGCGCGGTAATTTCGCGACGCAGTCGGTCGGCCAGATGCCGTGGCAAGGGATCGGGGCTTTCCGGGAAGTGCTCGGTCAGACGCGCCGGGGTGATCAAGCACCCGCCGTGCCGGAGTTCGGCCCACCATGTATATTCGCTGCTCATGGGCCTCCCTCCGGCAGCCGGATTTCGACAACCACCGGCATGACCTGCACGGAGCCGCGCAGGGCGTGGCGATTGGGCAGTATATGCTCGAGCACCCGCTTCTCCTCCTGCTCCAAGAAGGCCCGCATGTCCTCATGGTGCTGGCGGTGACGCTGGAGTTGTTCTTCGAGCGCTTTGATCGAATCATCAATGTCCTTCTGCTTTTTGAACAGGTCGAGCTGGCTCAATTCTGCGAGCACTTCATCCATCAGCTTGCGAATGTCTTTGGACTGCTTTGTCAGCTCGCGCTCGATCTCTTGGCGGCGGGCCGAGAACAGCTCTTTCTGTTCCTTGAGCTGCTTTTGCAGTTCGATTTGAAGCTGCGACCTGGCTTGCTGCGTCAGGGCGTCGGCGTACCGGGTCAAAAACTCCTCGAGCTCGGAGCTGACTTCGGCCCAAAGGTCACGGGCCTTACGGATCAGGTCAGGAGCTGTTACCGGGGCGCCGCGCTGATCCTCGCAGGCGGGCAGGTGGGGGAGCCGTGAGCCCAGCTGGCCATTGACGATTGGGAAGTGAATCGTGCGGACCCAATGGTGAAAAGTTTCTCGCAATTCATTGACTGCGAGCTCTTCCACCGTCAGCGCCACGACCGCCTCCGCCCCGGCAGGCACCGCGCCGTAGCGCACTGTCCAGCGCGAGAACCATTGGGACTCCTCGGTGCCTGGATACCGCGCCCGTGAGAGCAAGAGCAGCGCCTGATGGATGATGGGATGACCGAGGCTGAACAGCACTGCATCCTTGGCCGGGCGGAAGACGGCACGGCCATTGCGGCGGAGCATGAATCGCTCTGGATCGAAAACGAGGCCGGGCAGCGGGCCGAGGCTGTTATCTCGGGACGGCAGGCGTAGCTCGGAATCGATCAACTGCTTCCATTTAGGCGGGAGGTAGCCGGCGAAACGATAGCGCCCGCCCTTATCAGGCCCGGCGAACCGGAATGCGCCCACGCCCATGCCCAGGGCAACCTCGAGTGTGGCACGAAGGGTTTCAGGGCTGAAGTCCAGTTCCTTGACCAGTTGCACCAGTGCCTTCTGCTCGGCTTCGGCCTGGATTTCGCCGGATGGGATCGCGTCCTTGGCCTTGAGCTGCTTCTTGGCAATGTCCGTGTCGAGCATCCTGTCCACAGTCTCAGCGTCGCACAACTCCTGGAAGCGCCGCTCGAACGCCGCGTCGAACAATGCGCTGACTGCACCAAGATCGGTGCGGATGCGTTCGACCTTCGAGAGCACCTTCGCCAAGAACTTGACGTCGGCGTTGTTGTCGCTCGTGAAGTGGAAGATGTAAACGTCACGGGCTTGGCCATGGCGATCCAGACGGCCGTTGCGCTGATCCAGCCGCGATGGGTTCCATGGGATATCGAAATGGAGTAGCATGCGGGCGGTTTCCTGCAAGTTTTGGCCCTCCGAGGCAGCATCAGTCGCTATTAGCACCCGCACCGGATCAGTGGGATCATTGAATGCCTTCTTGATATCCTCGCGGTGGCGCTCGGTCAGTTCCCCGCCGCCGTACAGTACGCGGAAACGGTCTTGGGGTTCATTCGGGAAATCTTCACGGAGGCGCCGAACAATGTAGTCCAGAGTAGTCTTGTACTCTGTGAAAACGATGAGGCGTTCGTCATCAGCCCAACCGTTGCCGTTCCGGAGCTTTTCTTGGATGAGGGCCCGGAGCCGGGCGTAACGCGCATCTTCCGCGGGATTGGGCAGCGTCCCAGCGGACGAAGGAATCAAGAGCAGGCTTTCCAGGCAACGGTCGATCTCCTCGATGGAGCTGGCCAGCAGTTTGCGCTTTCTTTTCAACCAAGCGCCCACGACATGGGCAGCTTGCCGAGCCCGGGCTTCCGCTTCGGCGTCATCGTCGAAATCCTCGTTGACTGAGCGTTGGGCGGCCTTTACCTCGGTTTCATTGGCTTCCTCGGGCTCGGTAAAACCCGCCTTAAACCGGTGCCACGAGTCCGCAAATGCATACGGGCAGGAAAGTAGTCGCTTGTTCAAAATCTCAGTTGCAAAGTAACCCGTGCGCTGCTCGGACCTGCTGCCCATGCTGAAGGCGCTGCGCACCGCTGCCCGGAACTTCTCAAACGCGACGGATAGGCCCTTTTCGCCCTCGCCGAAGACCACCGGCATCGGTTCGATCCTGCGTTCCGGGAACCGTGGCACCCGGCCAGCGGCCATATCAGCCTCGTTGATCTTCCGCTTCAAGCGGCGGACAACGATCTCGTGCACTCGCTCCTGCTCCCGTTTGGTTAGCTCCTCCTTTCGTGTGAACCGAACTGGGTCAAGCTGCTCAAGCAATCCGGAGAAGCAGGTTGTATAGCCGTTGTGCGGTGTCGCGGTCAGGAAAAGCTTGTGCTCAAAATACCGGGCGACGCGCGTAATGGTCTTTGACAATGCGCTGTCCTCCCCGAGGTTCGACGGCATCGCGTTGTGGGCTTCGTCCACTATAAGCAAGTCGAACGGTAACGTGGCTGCGCCCTTGTGCAGCGTGTGGCACACGGCTTCGAACTGTTCGAGCACGTCCGGCTGCTTGAGGTAATGGTACGAGGCGATGGCGCGTTGGAAGGTACGCCATGGGTTCGCATCCATTCCCAGCCGTTTGCGTAGGGCGTGGGTTTCTGCCCTGTCCACGATCTCGAAGCCCAGATTGAACTTCGACTTCATTTCTTCTTTCCATTGATGACGGAGCCAAGCAGGGCAGAGGATGAGTACGCGCCGGATTCGGCGGCGGCGAATCAATTCGCTCAAGATCAGGCCCGCCTCGACGCTTTTTCCCAAACCAACGTCGTCAGCCAGAAGCAGCGATACGCGGGGCATGTTGAGAGCCTTGACCAGCGGTTTGAGTTGGAAATCTTCGATTTGAATTGCACCGAAAAGCGGGGCAGCGATGGGCAGCCGGATTGCCTCGGCGTCATCGGCCGGATGTAGGAATGGCGAAAGAGCCTGCCAGCGAACGGCATGTTCAACCGCGTCAAAGTCGGCCGCAGGCGTAGGTGCAGTGCATTCTACGTTGGGCAGACTGCGCGGTTCAATGACCTCACTGATTGGTTCACGTTCCCAGAGAAGCCGATCCTCGCGAGAGCCGTCCGCGTCCAGATACTCCACCTCGACCAAGCGTGAGATTCCTCCGGAGCGGGTTGGAAACTCTTGGACAGAAGTGATCAACGCCCGCCGCTTTCTCACCACGGCAACCATCCCGACGCGAGGAAGTGAACCGCATGTGCTTACGCTCATGAGATTATACGTCTGTCTCCACCAGCAGCCAGTGCGGCCCAACACCACTGGCACCGTTCTGAATCACGCCCAGTGGACTCTAGCAAGTCGCGGTTGCGGTTGCAACGGCAAGATCGGTTCCGATGCAGACCTCCGCAATCAGTATCCTGCATATCTGGCAGCCCGGGGTTGCCAGAGCCAAAGTTGCCTGACCGGCATTGCCCAGGCTCCCGGCGTCCCCTCGAGTTGTCGGTCACCCCGGGCTGCATTGTCATATTGAAGAATCATTCATATTTGCGAACATTTTCACGCTGCGACTTTGGTCAGTTTCTCTGTATCTGCTTCTCCGCCCATCAGTAAGTCGGTCACATTGGTACGGCCTTTGGCAGTGAGCTGGATAAGGTGACAGGCTCGCGGTTTGGGTTTTGCCGCCTGATTGCGCCGTGGGCCGCAAATTATCCCTAGTTCCAATCCTCGGTTGCCGAAGTCCGCGGAGGAACCCCTCGGATGCGGATATGGGGACAGACACGTTGTACGTTGTTTGTGCATAGAAACAAAGCGGCAGCAAGCTGCCGCACTCCAAGCGCTTCGCGCCGACCAACGCCCTCTGCATCCGCGGCCGCGCGTGGGAAACCATCGGGATCAGCGCGCTCTGCCTTGCGACTTCGTCGCTAGGAAAAGTGCATCGATCAAGCCCAACACCGGGAGCGGTGCTGCCAGAGTAACTCCCAAATCATGACACAGGAAAACGTTGCTGTGATAGTCCGGGCTTTCAGCCCTTGGATTGTGGAATGTGATGTGGAGACATTCCTTGTCGTGGGGCTCCGCCCCACGCTGGTATGAACCGCGCCGTTGGCGCTTCCATGACCGACCAAGACAACCGCATTGTGCATGGCAGCGTAGTTGATTGTTTCAGCCATGAACGCCCCTGACTGTGTTCCAGACCGTTGGTGTGCGTGTACCAGTAACTTGAGGGCCGAAGGCCCGGCCCCACAAGTGTTTGAGAACGTTCAACGTACAACGCGCAACGTGCAACGTTCAGAGGTATGACTGCTCGATGAATGCACGTTTGAAAGCCGCCTAAAGGCGGGACTCTAGCGGCCGTGGGCGTGGCATCGCCCAAAGCGCAGGACAACCGATCGCCGCTAGAGTTCCGCGTTTACGCGGAACACAGGCAGTTCA
>JAAYVR010000031.1 GCA_012517065.1 Verrucomicrobiota bacterium
AGCACTTTTCGGTGATCTGGCTGTGTTCCGCGTAAACGCGGAACTCTGGCGGCAACGGGTTGTCCTGCACCTCGGGCGAAGTCACGCCCGCGGCTGCCAGAGTCCCGCCTTTAGGCGGCTTTGAAATAAGCACTCATCGAGCAGTATCACATCTGAACGTTTTACGTTGAGCGTTGTACGTTGGAGGTTCTCAAGAAGACGACCAAGCTGATAAACCTATGAAAACTTTCAACGTTCTCAAACGCTTATGGGGCCGGGCCTTTGGCCCTCGAGTACTGGTCCAGGAACACCGACGGTCTGGAACACAGTCATGGGCGTTCATGGCTGAAACAATCAACTACGCTGCCATGCACAATGGGGTTGTCTTGGTCGGTCATGGAAGCGCCAACGGCGCGGTCCATACCAGCGTGGGGCGAAGCCCCACGACAAGAGCCATCTCGACATCACTTTCCGCAATCCAAGGGCTGAAAGCCCGGACTATCCCAGCGGCGGAGACTTAGGAGATATTTCGCATGCCGGCGTGACCGACAGCCCGACGGAGTGTTGGGGTCGGGGCACGGCCCGTCAGGCGACTTTGGTTCTGGCCACGCCGGGCTGTTTAGTTGCAGTCCGTGATTTTGAATCCCATTCATTGCCGCGCGGCGGCGCCGGGCGTGCGGACGTTTCCTGTCCGGACCGTGAATTTCTTCGAGTCCATGTAATCGAGCAGTGGGACGGCGTATTTGCGGCTTACGCCGAGAGCATCGCGGAATTGCATGGTGGTAAATGACGGCGCACGCGCAAATAGTTCAAGGACCACCGCCTGCGCAGCAGCGATTGCATCGGAATGGAAGACGAGTTCGTTTTCTAGTTGGGCAGCCTTGCCCTGCTCGATGAGCAATCTGATTGCTGAATCAACAACATTCTGCGGAAGGCCGAGGGCCTTGGGGATTTCCGGCGTGCGCGGCGGAGAAAACCGAGCGTCGCGCAACAGAGATTCGACCCGCTGCACAGCCAATTCCTCCTGTGATGAGACTGAAACCCGCCATCCTGAAATGGCCACCAGGTCACCATGGCATTCGAGCTCGCCTTCCCGGGTTGCGATTTCGATTGCCATGCCCAAGACATCTCTAGATTCAGCCAGTCTTGCAGCCAGGAACATTGAATGTCCCAGTCGCGCAGCAGCATCTTCTCGGTTCTGAGCTTGTTTGCCTTGTGCTGCGGGAGATTCGAAAACGGTGTCCAGCGCATTTGCTATTTCGCGTGCGTCGAAGCCGAGACGTTTCGGATTTGCGGTGTGCAAAGCCCGCACTGCCGGAACGACAAGGTCGGCCAACGCCTCGATGGCATCGACGTGCACGAATTGGCCATTTGAACTTTGGACTGCGCGCCCGGATGCAGCGAGCGCGTGGAGATCTTGCAACATTTCCTCTTGGGATCGAAACGATCGTTGTGCCCACTCTGCGAATGTGAGTGGACGGTCGCTTTCGCGGAGCACCTGCTCGATCCACTGGCGTGGCTGGTCTATGGCGCCAGCACGCAGGCGAAGAGTCGAGATTGTCCATGGGCGGCGCCGGCGGAGCTTGGTGTTGCTTGTGCTCAAGACGCGGCCGCCGCCGATGGTTGTGAGGCGGCCCTGTTCGCTGCCTGGCAACGAGGTTCTGACGACGAATCGGTCACCGGGCAGGAGTCCGAGAGGTTCAGACATCCGCAACTGAATCATCTGGGACTGTCCACCGGTCATACGGTCTGTTTCGAGGAACGCCAGCTTTGCGAGGACCGATGCGGTTCCAATGTGGAGATGGACTTCGGTGTTATCTCTGAGTTCGCCTGTGACATTCGGTAAAAGTTTGAACTCGGCTTCGGCCATGAACACGGGTGAAAGTGCGTCGGAGGATGTCACCACCATTCCGCGCTCGAGCATGGTGTGTTCGAACTCAGGGACGTTCATTGCCACGCATTCACCGGCACGGCCTTCTGAAGCATCTTGACCGTACACTTCGAGGCGCCGAACTCTGCCTCTTATGTTGTGCGGCACAAGGAACAACTGGTCACCGGGCTTGATCTTGCCGCTGGAGGGGATGCCAGTTACCACTGTGCCGAAGCCCTTAATTGTAAAAGCGTCTGCGATCCATGTGCGAAACAATCCTGTGCATGGGCGGGAATCGCAGGCATCGATTTCCGCAGCGAGAGCGTCGTAGAATGCGTCGAAACCCTCGCCGGTGACATTGGACAGCGGGCAGATTTGTGCAGATTCGAGGAAGGTGCCTGTGAGGAAACCTTTCAACGAACCAAGCACTTCATCGCGACGCGGGGGTTCAACGAGATCGATTTTTGTCAATGCGACCAACCCGCGCCGGACGCCCATCAAGGTCAGGATGTCCAAATGCTCGCGTGTCTGCGGCATGATGCCGTCATCGGCGGCGACGACGAGGATTACGATGTCGATGCCGTGGGCGCCAGCCACCGTGTGCCGGATGAAATCAACGTGGCCGGGGACATCGACTATTCCGATTACACGGTTATGAGGCAAACGGCACGGGGCAAAGCCGAGGTCAAGGGTCAGCCCGCGCGCTTTTTCTTCGGCCAAAGTGTCAGTGTCACAGCCGGTCAGCAGCTTGACGAGAGCTGTCTTGCCGTGATCCACGTGCCCGGCTGTGCCGAGCATGATGTTTTTGCTGCCTGACATGGGCAGGATTCAGCGGTTGCGAATTCTTGACGATCGTTGATCTTCTATTCTGCCAACAAAATTTCTCAGGTGCAACCTGGCTGTGGCGTGTCAATTCCGTTTGCCGCTCTTCGCAGCGCTTGCGCGACAGTGTCAATTTGGGCATCGGCAATCGTTCGCATGTCAAGGCAAACGCGGTCCTGTTCGATGCGGGCGAAAACGCATGCGTCATCAAGGCGCAAGCGTTTGGCGAGTTCGGAAGCGCTCAGCCCCTCAATTTGCACAGTTACAACCACGCTTGGTATTGCCTGGGTTGGGAGCGAACCGCTGCCGAGGTAGGACACGCTATTCTCGGTTTTTGCGAGCAGTTTTGGGGTGAGTGGTTGGATCAGTTCCAAAAGCCGTCGGGCGCGCGTCTGCAGGACCTCCGCCGGTGTGGTCAGCATGCTGTACGTCGGGTGCAGTCTTGCCAATTGATCTGGTTTTCGGAACAACTGCAATGTGCGCTCGAGTATCATCAGACACGTCTTGTCCACCCTGACAGCCCGCATTAACGGGTGTTTTCGGATGACGTTTATGACCTCTTTCCGTCCGATGATGATTCCCGCCTGAGCGGCGCCCATTAATTTGTCGCCGCTGCTCAGGACAAGGTCTGCGCCGTCCTTGATTGATTCGCCCATTGTTGGTTCGTGTGGCATTCCGAACAGTTCGAGCGGCACAAGCGCGCCTGCCCCGAGGTCGTCGATAAACAACAGATTGTGTGCATGTGCCAGCTTGGCAAGGTCCTGCGACGAAGGCTCGCTTGTGAATCCGACAATGCGGTAGTTGCTGGGATGGACGCGCATGATTGCTGCAGTGTTTGGCGTGATTGCTCGCGCGTAATCTTTCAAATGAGTGCGGTTTGTGGCGCCGACCTCGACGAGACGCGCGCCGCTTTGGGCCATCACCTCCGGAAGCCGAAACGAACCGCCAATTTCGATCAGCTGGCCGCGCGACACGATGACTTCTTTGCCTGCAGAGGTTGCTGCAAGCACGAGCAAGGTAGCCGCCGCATTGTTGTTTACCACAGTGGCGGCTTCGGCGCCGGTCAGTTCGACCAGCAAACTTTCGACAAGCTCGTCGCGCTCGATTCGCTCGCCTGTTTCGCGGTCGATGGCCAGAGTGCAATAGCCTTTTAGTTCGTCCAAAATCGAATCCACAACTTGCGCAGGGAAGACGGCTCGTCCGAGTCCGGTATGGAGAATAATGCCTGTGGCGTTGATGGCCGATCGGACTCGGGGTTCGACACGTTGTTGCAAGAGTTTGGCAGCGCGCGCCAATACTACATCGACACTGACGTGCATTGGTCCGCAACGGCCGGCACGATCGCTCAGTATTGAAGATCGAACCTCGGCAACCGCTTGGCGAAGACAGTCGGCGACAAGAGACTGTGGTTGTTCTGCCAACCAGCGTGTGGCGGCGCTGGTTTTGAGCAATTCGGTTATAGACGGGATTCGGGCCAACAACTCATGTTTGACGTTTTCGCCCATATGACTTTATTCGGGAAGTCTGAAATCGCCGGGTTCGCCAATACTCGTTCCGCTTGGATAATAATGACGATTACACCGTCGGCGGTCAATGGTGCGGTTTGGGGTGGTGAGTCCGAAAGCCGAATGAATAGCGTCCCATTGATTCTATCAAAGAGATAGGGCAGCATGCTTTGCGCAGTGAGAGACACGCCAACCAGTTCAGCAAATCAAGCATCTGCTGATGCAGCATGCGAGTTAGCCTTTGTTGTGCCACTGTCAATGGAGTTTTCAATATGAGAAACAGAAGGGATTTTTTGAAGCAAGTCGGTGTGGGTGGTATTTCTCTGGCTGCATGGCCGTTGATTGCCAGAACTGGCGAGCAAGGAGTTGAAGCACTGCCACAGGACGGCTTCGGTTTCAGCACCGCGCCGTCTTTGCAAAACCCGTCTGAAAGCGGCGTTACAGTTGCCATAGGCGTCAACAAGCCGTCCACTGCATGGGTCGAGTATGGCGAGACTGAACAACTTGGCCGGGTAGCAACAGGATCGCGTCACGGGCTGAAACCGTACGACACGCGGGCGCATCATGTCCGCATCGATGGATTGCGCCCTGGCCAACGTTGTTTCTACCGGGTCCATGCATGCGCTGTGGAATTCAAGAGCGCTTATGACATACGCCGTGGTGACACCGTAGCGACGGACATTTACAGCTTTCGGACGCTTGACCCGGCAGCCAAAGAAGCCCGCTTTGTGGTTTGGAATGACACCCACGAAAACGCCGAGACAATCGCCAAGCTAATGGTTCAGACTGCAAAACACGGCGCCGATTTTCATGTATGGAACGGGGATGTCACCAACGACAACTACACCGAAGACAAAATGGTCGAGCATTACTTGGGCGTTGGCGGACAGCCGTTCGCGCGCGAAACGCCTTTGTTGTTCGTCCGCGGCAACCATGACACCCGCGGCCCTGCTGCGCGATCGTTGCCCCGCTATCAGGAAACGCCCAATGGACGGTTCTATTACGGGTTCAGGCACGGACCAATCGCCGGCGTCGTGCTGGACTCGGGCGAAGACAAGCCTGACACCACAAAGGTCTATGCTGGGTTGGGTGATTTCATCGCATATCACGAGGAACAGACGGCATGGCTCCGACGTGAGCTGGAGCAACCGTATATCCGCGATGCTCGTTTCAGGGTCGCTTTTTGTCATATTCCATTGTGGTGGGCTGACAAACGCTATCCGGAAGACCAGAACGATCCAAGGTCTCGATGGCATGAGCTGCTGGGAGACGCTCATTTTTGCATGGTGATCTCTGGGCACACGCATACCACTGCAGTTTTTCCGCCCAACGAGCAGAGACCTTACGCGCAAATTATTGGAGGCGGGCCGAAGCCGGAGAATGCCACGCTGATCTGTGGTGTCGCGACGCAAGAAAAGGTCTCGATCAGCGTGCTCGACACTGAAGGAATCGAACTGAACTGGTACCGAACATTTGCACCGGGTTGATGCGGCCGAGGACGGCCGCGCTCCTGACGCCGTTGCCTATTCCAGCGCGTGCAGGAGCGCGGCGATTCTTCGCCGCACCCAGCCGGTCGAGGTTCGGGCGCCGGATTTATGTGAACGAAACTGGTGCAGGATCGGTCGTCGCGTTGATGCGGCCGGGGACGGCCGCGCTCCTGACAGGTAGGGTTGGGTGGCGGCAGTTGGAGGAGAGGATTTGGTTGCGACGGTGGCCGACGCTGTGGCTAACTTTCCCCGTGCGGGTCTATACCAGATACAAGCCGATCCAGCCGAGGCGGCGCTGGCACAACGCATGGTACGCGTTGGGGTCGGCCGTCGGATTGTTGTTTTTGGGATGGATGATTTGGCGCATGGCGCAAGGCTACGATGTTCAACCTGCGCCCGTGGGAAACAAACCTGTGCTCGATCGAGGGCCAGCGACGGTCCCGGCTGCTCGGCCAACCAACGTTGTTGTTGCACAACCAGCGCGGCCAACGGTGACAAACACTGCGCCAACTTTTCAGCCGGACATTGCCGAGACACCCGGAACGCGTCCGGTGCGCGACGTCCTGGAAGCCCAGATTGCTCTAGCTTCGCTGGGGATATCGTGCGGGCCGTTGGACGGGGTTCTCGGGTCCCAGACACGCGCGGCGTTGCGAGCTTACCAACGCAGCGCGGGGCTGCCCATCACTGGCATGCTTGACGCGCAGACGCGCCGGACTTTGACGGTCAAAACGCCCGTGTTCACGAATTACATTGTGACCAGGGAGGACGTCGCGAGGCTGTTGCCCGTGAGTCCAACATGGGTGGGAAAATCACAGCAGTTGCGCATGGACTACGCAACATTGCTTGAATTAATCGCTGAAAAGACAAGGTCGCATCCGGGTCTGGTGCGGCGCCTGAACAATGGTGTTGACTGGGCCGCGTTGGGACCGGGCACGGCAGTGACAGTGGTGGCTCTTGAAGAGCCACACGTCAAAGCGCAAGCTGCGTCGGTTCGGATTTCGTTGGTGGACAAAACTCTCGAAGCGTTCGATGCGGAGGGCAATCTGGTGGCGCATTTCCCGTGCAGCATCGCTCGGGCGGTTGAAAAGCGGCCAGTCGGCCAATTGCGTGTGGTAACGGTTGTTCGGAATCCGAATTACACTTTCAATCCGCAGTTGTTTCCGGAATCTGCGGAGGCCCGGCGTTTGACCCAAAAACTGATAATACCTCCCGGACCAAACAACCCCGTCGGGACAGCGTGGATTGGACTGGACAGGCCCGGGTACGGCATTCATGGCACGCCGAATCCCGAACAGGTCGGGCGCACGGAATCGCATGGATGCTTTCGCCTTGCCAATTGGGATGCGGAATTTTTGGCCGGACTTGTGTGGGTTGGAATGCCGGTTTACGTGGAATGACGCGGAACGACCAGCAATCCGGACCGCGCCCTTCACCCATCGCATTTCTGCCAGCGCTGTGACACCGCACTGCTCACGCATCGCGTGTCACTCGAGGGCAGCGAAATGTGGCCAACCGAACACTGCAATTTGACGCGCTAATGAGAACCGGCCGCCTTTGCCATGGCGGTGAAACGATCCACATGTTCTTGCCAAACACGTTCGAGTTCTTTGACCTTTTCGGGCATTTTGTCGGCGAGGTTGATTTGTTCAGCGCGATCGGTCCGCATGTCGTAAAGCTCCCACGGGTCGTTCTTGGCAGCGACAAGTTTCCAATCGCCGACGCGCACTGCACGATTACCCTCGTGTAACCACCAGAGGCTTTCGCGTGGTAGCGTGACATCGCGGTCGAATGCCGGCACGAGACTCCGGCCGGGTGCTTCGGGAACCGGCGTGCCTTTCCATGTCGCGGGCTTTTTGACGCCAGCCAGTTCGAGCACGGTCGGCACGAAATCGATGAAATGCGCCGGCGTATGACGCAGTTGGCCTTTGTGCCGGATGCCAGCCGGCCAGTGAACTATGAATGGTGTGCTGATGCCGCCTTCGTGCACCCATGTTTTATGGCGGCGGAACGGTGTGTTGCAGGCGCTCGAAAACCCCGGGCCGAGGCAGAGATAACTCTTGGCGCTGCCGGGTGGAGCGGCGGGGTCATGGCCACCGTCGCGGACCATGATTTCGGCGCTTGCGCCGTTGTCGGAGGCGAAAAAGATGATGGTGTTCTCAAAAGCGTTCATTGCTTTGAGTTGGTCAATGATACGTCCGATTTCGTGGTCCATGCGGTCCACCATGGCCGCGTGGATAGCCATTTTTGTGGCTTGGAATTGGCGCTGCTGGTCTGTGAGTTCGCTCCATGGCAAGGGCCGGTTGACCTCACCCGGCCCGAGCTTTTTGAGGGCTTCCGGGAAGTGGTATGGCGGGCCGACGTCGCGTTCGAGTGCTGAAAGTGTGGTGTTGACGATGCCCATTTCTTTCAATCGACGGAACCTGGCTTCGCGCATGGTTTCCCATCCGGCGAGGTATTTATCCCTGTACTTGGCGATATCTTCCGGGAGCGCGTGCAACGGGAAATGCGGCGCGATGAAAGCAACGTACTGGAAGAACGGTTTGTCCGGGTAATGCGCTGCGTGATCTTTCAGGCACTGGATGGCGTGGTCTGCGGTGGCGATTGTGGCGTAATAATTGGTTTCATTTGCAGGCGGCGTCACCGGCTTGTCGTCAAGGAGATTGCCGGCGATGGTGAAGTAATTTCCCTGATTGTTCATGTTGAACGACCGGTCGAATCCGCCTTCCAGCACTTTGCCGTCGATGTGCCATTTGCCGCTGTGATAGCAGCGGTAACCAGCAGGCTTGAGGAACTCAGGCAGCAAGGGCGCCCACGCGGGTCGCACGCCTCCCCCGCCTCCCGGGACGTCGGGCAGGGCATCGCGGTGAATTTGCTGAGCGTAGTAACCTGTAAGAAGCGCACCGCGCGACGGCCAACAGCGGCTGGTGTTGTAGAACTGACTGAAGCGCAGTCCGTTTGATGCAAGGGCATCAAGGTTGGGGGTCGCGATTTCGCTGCCGTAACAGCCAAGGTCTGAATACCCGAGGTCGTCGGCAAGGATGAAAAGGATGTTCGGTTGTGCAGCAAACAAGGCGACTGCATGAATCCACGCGCCGCAGACAATCAGAATCTTGATTATTGAGTTCAATCGTGTCGTCACTTTGGCGGACTTGCCGAGCCATCGCAAGCGTTACGTTGCGTTAGCCTTAAAGGCGGGACTCGAACAGCCGCGGGCGCGACATCGCCGCATGCCGCGCGCAACCGATCGCTGTTAGATTTCCGCGTTTGCGCTGAAACTGGAAGACTGTATGTACTGATTGCGACTCGCAGCGGTTTGCCCGCATATCAGAACCGAAGGGGGTGAATGGGGTGGCCGGCCGTATGCAGTGTCCTGACCGGTGACGGCGATTCATTTAGTGGGAACGCTTTCCTGAAGAACTGCGTTACACGCGCGGCGGAGGTATTCTTCGTATTGCCAATCGCCGCTGCTGCCTGTCTGGCGTGTCACCACAAGATCGAGGCTTGGGACAAATGCGATTAGTTGGCCGCCCGAGCCGGGCTTGCTTCGGGCGTCTGGCGGGATGTTTTCGCCGCTGCGGTTGCCAGCGGGCCAGTGGCGAGCGGGCAATTCCCAGCCGTGCGAGAACACTTGCGGGTTGAGCTTCCACCTCATTTCGGGGGTTGTCACGTTGTGGGTTGGCTGAGCGGTTTCGTGGACGAACCATTGTGGGATGATCTGGTCGTTGTTCCAGCGCCCATTCTGGAGCATGCAGTATGCGATTCGCGCCAGGTCGCGGGCCGATAGGCCAAGGCCGTGGGACGGATGTCGGCCGATCTTTTCATTGCCGTCGTAGTATTGGAACCACCAGCGTTCGATGCCGAGCGGCCTGAACAGGGCTTGAATGGCGAATTCGTCGTAAGGTCTGCCGGTGACGGTTTCGCACACCAATGCGGCGTGCGCGAAAGCGTGCGTCGAGTAACCGCAACCTGTGCCGGGATCGAACGCGAGCTTTGCTGTGCGCTGGTCTCCGGTGTGGCCGAGGATGTATTCCCATGACCCGTCGTTGGGTGCGCCCGTGGCCTCGGGGCAAATTCCGGAAGTATGATTGAGCAACTGCCTGATTGTGATTTGCGCCTTGCGCGGATCTGACAGGGGCTGTGCCCATGGAATGAAATCGAAAGCGCGATCTTCAAACGTCATTTTCCTCGGCGTTTTTCCATGGCGGCTCAATTCGGAGGCGATAGCCAACGTCGTGGCGCAGATTGCTTTTGATACTGAAGCGACGCGGCGTGTGTCGGTTTTCGAGCTGTTTCCGCGTTCGAGTTCAAAGACGATGTATCCGTGCCGGATGACGACGGCGGCGAAATCGCGGTTATCTGATTTGAGAAGCAAATCGCGCAGTTCATCGAGCTTCGCCGGGTCTATGCCGGCAATGCGGCGGATGTCATCCGGTTTGTCCAATTTGCGCCAACCGCCTCTGGATTCGGGGGCAGGAAAATAAATCTGCGGTTCCGCTGGTTGGGCACTGGCTTTTGGGGCGGAGAGATGAATATCTTTTGTGTTTGCCTGTGACAATTGGCGGTGGCGGCTGTGGATGCGGAGCGCCGAATCTGTGATTGCGGATTCGATGGTATCCACAGAACGACTTGCATGTGCAGCAAGGACAATGCACAGAGTTGGGATGATGACACGCGTGTTCATTTGCAGCGGTATTGTATCATTTCACGGGTTGCTGCGTATTGTGCGAAGCCGATGCTCGGTCAAAAACCGGATTGATTGAAGGTAAAAGTGTTCTTGAGAGGGGCGTCCCGCTCTGAGATGATTCGTTGCAATGCGGTTAACCTTTCAATTGGGAAACATTATGAGTCGGTCATTGTGTTGTTTGACGATTGCTCTGGCGTGGTGCGCTGCGCTTACACCGGGTTGCGCCATCAGGGGCAAACCAACCCTTGAACGTCAGATTGGGGAGTCGGTTGTCTTTATCGGTCAAGAACCGGCTTCGTTGGCACATGTTCCCGTGCCAAGCCAATGGGTGGTGGTTCGAAACACTTATTTGCCAGGACCCGACACGGTCACCTACGAGGATGGCAGGGACTATGTCGTGAATTACCGAGCTGCCACAGTACAGCGGCAGCCCGGCTCACGGTTGCCGGATTTCCACACGAACATTCTGTACGGGCAGGAACAATTTGATCACACGAAGTTTCCCGGCTTCGGCAATACGAAGTACTTTGCATTTGTGGATTATTCGTATGTGGCCGTTGCACCGTGGCCGGTGCAGGATTCACAGGCGCATTTGCTCAAGTTGACACAGGCAAAGCTCAAGGCTGGCAAGCAGGTGAAAATTGTTGCGTTTGGCGACAGTATCACTGCCGGTGGAGACGCTACAAAGCCTGAATTGATTTTCTGGAAGCGCTGGGCTGACGCGCTCCAACGCAAGTATCCACAGGCCAAGGTGACTGCAGTCAACGGCGCCACAGGCGGTGATTCAACCGTTCAGGGGTTGCAGCGGCTTCAGACAAAGGTGCTGAATGAGAGTCCGGACCTGGTGTTGATCGGTTTTGGCATGAACGACCACAACGTTGGGGGCGTGCCAATCCCACAGTTCAAGGCAAACCTGCACGAGATGATTGACCGCATTCGTAGCGAGACAGTGGCTGAAATAATACTGTTCTCGGCCTTTCCACCAAATCCGAAGTGGAAGTTTGGGTCGCATCGAATGGCTGACTATGCAGAAGCAACGCGGCAGGTCGCGGTCGAGGCAGAGTGTGCATATGCCGACGTCTTCACAAACTGGCAGCATGTGGCAGTGCACAAGAAGCCCGAGGATTTGTTGGGGAACAACATCAATCACCCGAACGATTTCGGGCACTGGATTTATTTCAAGGTTTTGGAAGCGCTCGGTTTGTGAGTGTGGTAGTGACCGATTGATTTGTTCAATTTTCTGGAGGAGCACGGCGATTCTTCGCCGCACCCAGCCGGTGAACGTTCGGGCGCCGGATTTGCGTGAACGAAACTGGTCGTAAGATCGGTTGTCGTGTTGATGCGGCCGGGGACGGCCGCGCTCCCGAGCGCCGTTGCTTTTTCCACCGCGTGCAGGAGCGCGGCGATTCTTCGCCGCACCCAACCGGTGAATGGTCGGACGCAGGATTTGTGTGATCGAAACTGGTGCACGATCGGTTGTCGTGTTGATGCGGCCGGGGACGGCCGCGCTCCCGAGCGCCGTTGTTGGCTCCAACGCGTCGATAGGAGCGCGGGCATTCTTGCCCGCCCCCAGCCGGTGAATGGTCGGACGCAGGA
>JAAYVR010000032.1 GCA_012517065.1 Verrucomicrobiota bacterium
TGAAAAACCATCGGGATCAGCGGCGCAAAGCAACTGGGCCACATGGGGACAGACACGTAGTTGGCCCGGAGCGGCGCAGGTTGTCCCTTGGCGCAAGCGTAAATGTCTGGCGTACCACAGTGAGGAACAAACAGCTTTCAGTTTTCCGCGTAAACGCGGAACTCTAGCGGCGATAGGTTTTTCCGTGCATCGGGCGAAGCCACGCCCGCGGCCGTTCGAGTCCCGTTTTTAGGCGGATTTGAAACGAGCATTCATCGAGCAGTAATGCCTCTGAACGTTGCACGTTGAGCGTTGCAAGTTAAACGTTCTCAAAAAGACGACCAAGCTGATCAACCTATAAAAACTTTCAACGTACAACGTTCAACTCACAACGTTCAACTGGGCCGCGGCTTTGCCAACCGAGTGGCGTTGTCCCCCGCGGCTGTTAGAGCCCCGCCTTCAGGCGAAACAGTTTCATTTGTTTGTGAGGTGTTCTGGCAGCGCCGCGTCCTATGGGGCGGTAGGCCAGGGTGTCTTTCCTGGCGACGGAGTCGCAGGGGATATTTCGCAGACAGGCGTGGCCGACGGTCGTCGTCACGGTAGGCGCTAACCGGGGCAAGGCCCGTTAGGCAACTTTGGGTCTGGCTAACGCGGGGCTGCGAAATATCGGGGGCGGGCTCCCGGTTCGAAACGTGAAAATCAAAGCAATGACCGTTGGCAGGGGACGAGCGGCCGATGTCAGGCTGCGCACTTGGAGGTCATGCCTGAGCGGGGAGTCGGTCGAGGATTTGGCGAGCGCGTCTCATCCAGGCTTTGTCCCGCTTCCGCTGAAAATCGGGTGCATGGGAATCGTCTGAGATTAGTTCTTTCAGCTCGGCGCGAGCCAGGTCGGGTTGCCCTGTTTTCACGTACAATTCGGCGAGTTGCACCCTTGCCCTTGCATAAGAGTGCTGTTCAAGCACGCGCTGGAAAGTGCGGATTGCGTCATCGGTTCGGCCTACAGCGGCATAGGCTTCGGCAAGTGCCATCAATGAATGTCCGTAATCATGATCGGGTTGGGATGCACAAACACGTTCAAGATACGGCAATGCTTCCGTGGTTCGTTGTTGTCTGAGCAGGCACTGGCCGTAGTGGGCAAGGGTATCGGGATCGTCGGGATCGCGTTCGAGGGCGGCACGATAACATTCTTCGGCTTTGGCGAGCTTGCCCTGGTGAAAGTAAATGTCACCAAGTTCCCTGTGATGATGAGATTTGTCGAGGTGATGTATTTGGTCTTCGAGTTCCTTTATGCGGCGCCGGTCGTGTGCCCCGGGCAACTCGAAGCCTCGCAGAGCAGGCCCGGCGGAGACCCGGTACACGAGAAAGAAATACAGAACGGCGTTTAGGATCGGGAAAATGAATATGAATATTGCCCACAGCCATTCGCGGCGACGTATGGCATCGACGAACATCCAAATGGCAAAAGCAGCGAATAACAGCCACAACGGGCTGCTTATCCGGAGCATGTCCGTGAGCAGCGCAATCATCTTTATGCTGTCGGTGACGGAGATGAGTCTGCGGTTTAGGCGAACATTTCTGTTTCCTTGTCGCCGAACTCGGCTTCGTCAGCGCTGGGACCGCACTCACTCATCAGAGGCGCAGTTGGGTTTCGGTATTCGATTCCGGCCAGCGCAAGGTAATTCTGGAAAACATCAGTGTTCTGGAGAAAGCCTCGAAAGCGTGCCGCGCCCGGGCCAATTGCGACAAGCGGCACGTAATCGGCCGTGTGCGAAGTGCCGGTCCAGCCAACCCCGACGTAATTTGCCATGAGCTGGCCCAACTGCGCAGCAGCAGAGTTCATGTGATCAAACAAGGACTTGCGTTTCCCGTTCACAGATTCGATCAACAAAGCCGCCTTGGTTTCCGAAACTTCACAGCCGGTGGCCTCGAGCAGAATTTTCCGGACATCCGCTGCGCTGCTGGCCGATTTCAAGGTATCTGCAATTGCCTCGAATGATCGTTGCGCGCGGAGGACCTGAGAGAAGAGCTTCAGACTGTCCGAGTAAGACCTGCCGAGGCCAACGAGACCGGGGTTCGAAGTGCCGTGGTCGGTGGTCACCACAAGCAACGTTTCGGGCACGCGTCGCTGAAACTCGATGCAAACTTCCACGGCTTCATCGAAAGCGACCATCTCGCGCACAGCAGCAGCTATATCGCAATTATGCGCAGCGTGATCAACGCGCCCGCCTTCGACCTGCAATATGAAATGATCCGAACGCTCCAGCCACTTAAGGGCGCGTTTTGTCATGGCCGCAAGGGTGGGGACAGAAGTCAGCAATTTTGGGTCGGCGTACTGGTCAAGAGTGTAAGGCAAATGACCCGAGGCAAAAACACCCAGCCACGGGCGGTCGAGCGACGCAGATTCCATTTCGGCAGCCTGCTGAAAAACCGCATATCCAGCATCTCGAAATGCCTTGAGCAAATCGCTGTTATCCTTTCGTTTGTCTGCTTCAAAGAACTTGCGTCCTCCGCCCAACAGGACCTGGACCTGGCGTTCAAGATATTGGCGTGCGATATCTTCGGCGCTTCCACGGCTGGAACAGTTTGCCACGAAACCAGCCGGGGTCGCGTGGGTAATCTCGGTCGTGGTAACCAACCCACGTTTCCATGAAGCTTCTTTGAAAAGCTGGTACAGCGGGTACAGATCGACGCCGTCAGGCAGTTGATTGAGAACGCCGTTGACAACCCGCGACCCGCTGCCCCATGACGACGACGCTGCAGCGGAATCGGTAACGACCGAGTTCAGGGACCGCATGTTGACCAGGGCCGTAACGGCGCCGGCCGTTTGCTGGAGGTCAAACAGTCGAAGTCCGCGCTGCCTGTGCAAACGCGCGAATGCATCGCCAAGAGTCAGCGTGCCCATGCTCATGCCGTCGGCCACAAGGTGAATGATGTGCCGCGGCAAAGCATCGGGTTTTTGGACTGCTTCTTTGGCTGAGCAAACAACAGACGGAAAACCGAGAGCTGAAGCCACAGCCAGCCCACTCTGCTTCAAAAACGTTCGACGATTTCCAGACATCGATTTGAAAATAGCGCGGAGTCTAGCAACTGCAATTCAGTTTTCGAATTGGCGAGACTCTCCCTCAGACCGGCCAAGCATGCGGTTCCATGATGCACAGCGCGGTGCTCGTCCCGCTCGGTGCCCAGCTCGCCTCGCCAACCCGGAAATCTCACCGCCTGACCAGGCCAAGGCACCCAAAACTTCATTCTGGTGAGATTTCCGGGGTATGGGCTATGGCTGAACCACGAAATAATCGAAACACGCGAAATGGCCGCGGCAACGGGACGGGCTTTAAGCCCTTCGATCCTAGCCCGCATATTTCATACCCTGAGCAGTCTGCGAAAGGGGTGTCTTCAAGGAACCAAGGAATATGCGGGCTAGAAGGTGATCCTGGGAGAGGACCTTGTCGTGGGGGCTTCGCCTCACGCTGGTATGGAGCACGCCGTTGGCGCTTTGATGACCGATCGCAGATTTCAAGGAAAACGCAGGTGCGCACTGCCTGTTCCGCACTGCGCAAAGATCAGTTGCGTACGCGTCAATTCTTGGCTGCGGCGGGCGTTTTCGGCTCATACTTGTAATCGAGCCGATCCGGGACCACGCGCACCTGTGTTGTGAGCTTGAGCGGTGGCCCGGCGGGCCGCGAATACTTCAGCTCAACGAAGAATGCTGTCCAACCCTGTTGCGGTGTTTCCACTTTGGCCGTTCCGGTGCCGTTGCTCAGGTCGAACGGCGTGCTCGACCAATTTGGCCCGAAGGTGTCCAGCCGGAAATCGCGCGCTTTCGGGTTGGTGGCCTGCCACAGCTTTGCTTCGTCAGGCCGGTCCTGAGCGACAACGCGGATTGACCCGTCTTTCTCGAACGACCACGTGAAGCGTGGGATTTTGGCGTTTGTCAGGATTGAGAAGTAGAACGCTTGAAGAGTTTCCCACGCATCGCTGTTGCGGAGCGAATGATCCGCGTTTGGCACATAACGCAGGTATTTTTCCCCTGGCAACTGGTCGAAGTAGAACTGCGACGAATCCGGCAGGAAAAACTGATCGCCGCTGGCGTTCAACATGAGTTTTGGCATTGTGAACCTGTCGCGGTACTCGAACGGGTCCTCGATTTCCATCAGCGCTC
The DNA here is from genome assembly GCA_012517065.1 of Verrucomicrobiota bacterium. GTDB lineage: Bacteria > Verrucomicrobiota > Verrucomicrobiia > Limisphaerales > J093 > JAAYVR01. Next base: position 4,139 of record JAAYVR010000032.1, read on the forward strand.
TGAACTGCCGCGTGTTCATCCAGCTCATGATGTCGTGCTCGACATAATCATTGATTGCCGGGGACCAAAAACCATAGGCCGCGTAGTGATGCTGCATCGATGGCACGAGGTTCAACACGTCGATAACTATCGGGACGATCGCGACCACGCGCGGGTCCACGGCTGCGGTTGTCCATGTGGTCCAACCTCGTTTGGACCCGCCAGCGACGACGAACTTGTCCACTTTGAGTCTGCCGCCTGCGTCGCTTGCGCAGAAACTCGTAACCGTGTCCATGGCGCGCACGGCACTTTTTGTCATCGGCAGTCGCGCTGGCCATCGTTCGTCGCCGGTCCTCAGAAACTTGTCCCACGAGTATGCTATGAGATCGTCTTCAACCCGTCTGCGCCCGTCGCGGAAGAATTCCAAGGGTTGGTTGGGAACATTTCGCAGTTCTGCGACAACCGACTTCGTTTCGACAGCCACCCGGGCAAGGTTTGCGTCCGGGTTCTTGGGTGCGCCTCTGTCGTTGTTTCCGCCAGTGATAAACAGGAACCCGGTCGTGTGTTCAACCTTCGATGGCACGGCGATTGTCAGCCAGTGGCGCCAAACTGGGCGATCGACCTCGTTTGTTGTGAGCCATGCTTGAGAGACCATCTCGAGCAGGTGCACTGTTCCAAGGGGTGTTTGATTCGAGTTCACCAGTTTATAAGTGAAATTGGTGTCGGGTGCAGCCACATAACGGTCCAAGGCGGTCAGTTTTCGGGAGGGTCTGGCGGAAAACTCCTTGCTGGTTTCCGCGGTACGCTCTGCCGCACCGCATGCAGGCAGAAACAAGAGAAGGGCGCAGAGCGCCAGCGAGCGCTGCCGGGCGAATCCGGATTCTGATGCTGGAACTTGTGCGAGCGTATTCATCCCCCGAGTGGCGTGTAAGCCGTTCTGAGTGTCAATGATTCGTTTCATCTCGAAGATAAGAATGAGGCTTTCGCTCTGAAAACTCAATCTCAGGATGAATTTTTGGCTTGTACAGCAGAGGCAAAGGCCCTAAACGCGGGTCAAAAGACGAACGTCCTCGATGACACCACAACAATTGGAACGAATCGCTCGAAAACACGGCACACCCGTCGTCGTGGTGGATCACGCCGTGCTCAGTGAAAACTACGCAACTTTCCGTCGGCATTTCCCGAAGGTGCAAGCCTACTACGCTGTGAAGGCAAACCCCGACCCCGAGATCGTCCGTACACTCTACCTTGCCGGAGCCAGCTTCGATGTCGCTTCATGGCCTGAGTTTCAGTTGGTTTATTCAAACATTCGCCGCCTCCCCGCGCGCGAACGGCAGAAGTTCATCTGGGACAAAATCATTTACGCCAACCCAATAAAACCGCGTGAAACCCTCGAAAAGCTCGATCCGTACAGACCACTCGTCACATACGACAACCTCGAGGAACTAAAGAAAATCCAGCGGTTCGCTCCTCATGCGGGGCTTGTGTTGCGCCTGCGTGTCCCAAACACCGGCTCGATGGTCGAGCTTTCAAGCAAGTTCGGATGCGATCCAGGCGACGCGGTTGACCTCATCGAGTCCGCGTTTGAAACGGGGTTGGTCGTCGAGGGCTTGAGTTTTCACGTGGGCAGCCAATGCACAAACTTCCTCAATTTCGTACAAGCCCTCAACATGGCCTCCGCCGTTATGAACGAGGCACGCAGCCGCGGTTACAATATCAGGATTCTCGACATCGGCGGCGGTTTCCCCGCTCCGTATCACAGAGACGTCAAACCAATCGGCGTTCTTGCAAAAAAGATCAACGCCGAAATAGACCGGCTTTTTCCGAGTGACATCGAGATCATTGCCGAGCCGGGTCGATTCATCGTCGCAACCGCCGTCTGGGCCGTCGCTCGTATCATCGGCAAGGCACGCCGCGACGGCAAAACTTGCTATTACATCGACGACAGCGTCTATCACACTTACAGTGGCATCATATTTGACCATTGCTCTTACAGGATCAAAGCATTCAAACGCGGCCGCCGATCAATCTGCGCCGTGTTCGGCCAGACCTGCGACGGATTGGACACAATATCCCTGGCGGAAGAATTGCCCGAGCTGGATATTGGCGATCTGGTTTACTCGGAAAACATTGGAGCTTATTCGAGCGCGTCTGCAACTCACTTCAACGGCTTCGCCCCCGCACCGGTAATTCATGTCAACCGACACTCCCAAACTCCGAAACTCTGAAGCTCCGAAACTCGGAAATGCTGGCAGCACCGCACAGCAAAACCACGTGAGAGTTTTTTGACGCGAGCCTGCCCCTGTGTTAAAAGAAGTACCAAATTTAGCAGGGTGCCGGCTCGGCCGGCACGGAATCGGTTCAAACTGCGACAGACTAGTGCAATGATGAATATGAAAACAGGTTCCAAAATCAAAGGTGGCGCTGTGTTAACGGGTGTCGCGTTGTGGATGGCAGCAAGCGCTTACGGTGATTCCCTTCAACAACTGTGGGCGATCGCGCCCGGTGCAAGGGATTATGTTACTACTGGCAACACCGAACGCGGCGTGGCTCTCAACCCAGTGTCAGGAAATGTGCTTTTCCTCAGTCGCGCGGGCAGTCCTCAGGTCTATGTGCTTTCGTGGGCTGACGGATCCGACGGCACGGATGAACTGGGGTATCCGCGAACACTCAGCCAGTACGACGCTGATGGTTGGCCAGCAATAAGCGGTGGGTACTTCACATTGAACCTTGTCGCAGCCGGAAGCGATGGCGCGGTTTATGCCTGCGACCTTTCGTTGGACATCAATTCCACTCCGTTCAAAATATACCGCTGGGGCGATGACAACATTGAAACACCGGTTTCAGTGGCATTCGAAGGTGACCCCACCAACGGAAAGGGCGGCAGTGGCCAGGACATCCGGTTTGGTGACAACTTTGCTGCACGCGGCAGCGGCGCAAACACTCAGTTGGCTGCGATGTCACGCAATGCGAAGTACCTCGTCATATTCACAACAACCGACGGCACGAATTTCACCGCGCATACGTTGACACACGATGCCTCGGGGAAAGGCGGCATAGGCCTGTCGTTTGGCGAGGGCAATACCGTCTGGTCAAAGATAAATGGCCAGCCCCTGGTCCAACTCGAGTTCGATCTTGCTGCGGGCACGGCGAGAACCATTCGGACCGTTCCCACTTCGGTTGTGGCCAACGGCGTGACAGGGATAGCATACGACCCCGCTTCAAAGCGGTTCGCAGCCGTCGATTACAGCGCACACAAGCTGTCTGTGTTCGATTTCAGCGATCCCGACGCGCCAACTGCCATCGGGTCACCATTGCCAATGCCCGCATCAAACACCAATGGCAACGGCACCAGCGCAGCAGGTGTCGTTGGCGAAAAAGTCATCGGCCTCGACACCAATAGCGGGCTGTTGGCCGCCAAAGTCGAAGTGTCGGTAGTTGCTGAACCGCCTGTGATCGATACACAGCCTGCCGGCATAACCGTGCTGGTTGGCGGGACAGCGCAGTTCGGAGTCGTGGCCCGTGGTACAAAGCCTCTCACCTACCAATGGCGTTTCAATGGCGCGGACATCCCGGGTGAAACCGGTGCAACACTGGTTTTGGCCAACGTCACTGAAGCTCAGGCCGGGGATTATTCGGTCGTCGTCAGAAACGCAGCCGGCGAAGCCGTCAGCGAAAACGCGACGCTGACGGTCGTGCCGTTGGTGAAGTCGGACGCGTTGACACCGAAGTGGCAACTGCCGCCGGGGGCCAAGCCATGGCTCAATCAGGATAACTCACAGCGCGGTCTCGCCTACAATCCTGTCAACGGCCACGTGCTCGTCATCAGCAGAAGCGAAGGCAACAATATTTACGTGTTGGATGGCCAGACAGGCGAACAGCTCCACACGCTGTTAATGGACACTTCCATTGTCTTCGGCGGAACATTCGCGATCAACATGCTGGCTGTTGCAGATGACGGTGCTGTGTATGTCTGCAATCTGACCACCGACGCCGCCGCCAGCTCGTTCAACATTTACAGATGGGCCAATGACGGCCCGGACACCGTCCCGGAAGCCGTTTACATCGGCAACCCCGGCGGCGGACGATGGGGCGACAATTTCGACGTCAGAGGCGCAGGTCTGGAAACCCAGATCATCGCCGCCCAACGCTCCGGCAAAGGAGTCGCCGTGTTCACCACGCCCGACGGCTACACGTTTTACCCGACATTCATGACCGTTGAAGACGCTGCCGATGGCGACTTTGGGTTGAGCGTTGCATTCGGTCCGGGCAACACGTTCTTTGGCAAGGCAACCGGCCGCAACCTCCGGCATGTGCAGTTTGATCTCAATACTGCAACCGCCACCACGCTCCACAATTACGCCAGCCTGCCAGGAGGAATAGCCGCCATCGCATGGGACGGCACTAACAACTTCCTCGCCGGGCTTGCATTTGAGAACCCTGACAACGTGCGTCTCTATGACTTCAGCGACATGGAAAACCCCGTGCTCATCGATCAGGAATTCTGCGCGGCGGACAATCCGAACATCAACGGAACCGGCCAGGCCGATTTCGGCGGCGGCATGTTGTTCGTGCTGAATTCGAACAATGGAATTACCGCTTACACAGTCAAAAAACCGACGCCTTCGATGCCCGCAACACTCAGCGACGTAAAGGTCGTTGGTTCAAACTTCGAGTTTGTCGTTAACGGTCAGGCTGGCGCCGTGTATCAATTGGAGTCATCGACCAACCTGAAAGACTGGACGGAGGTCGTCGGAATGGCGCTGCCCGGGCCATCCGCAAAGGTGAGTATTGCCATCGATGGGCAAGGCGCGCGGTTCTTCCGGGCGGTGCTGAAGTGAACCCTTGATAATCCGTGCAACAGGACAGTTCCGCCCCGCCTTTGTCGGGCGGGGCGGAACAAAAGCTCTGCCACGGACCGTTGCGGCTTTGCATCCACAAATTGCATCGAGGCTCTGCAAAAAGGCGGCAGCGATCGCGCGAATCAACCGTTGCTCATTCTCAAGAATGCCAACAAACAGGGACAACTGCACATCATTCCCGGGGCTGGCGAATCAACCGCGCCGGTCCCAACATGCATTTACGTTGATTGAACTCTTGGTGGTCATCGCGATCATCGCCATTCTCGCTGGCATGCTTCTGCCTGCTCTGTCAAAGGCAAAAACGAAAGCGCACGGCATTGGCTGCCTGAACAATCTCAAGCAGCTCACCGTCTGTTGGGCCATGTACACCGACGACAACAACGGCTGGCTGCCGCCAAACGAAGCCAGCGGCGAGATCAGCCTCCCAGGCTCATGGCTCGAAGGCGACGCAAAAACAGATCGAACCACGACCAACATCCAAAAGGGCGTTTTGTTCAAGTACAACACCTCTGTTGCAATCTACAGATGCCCCGCAGACAAATCCAAGGTCACGCGGTTCCCGAACCTGCTGCGCACACGCAGCTATGCAATGGGCACCGGCCTTGCGCACTTGAATCCGTCGCTCATCCCCAACCCGGTCTATCGCGAGTCCGAAATCACAGACCCGGCACCGTCAAGAGCTTCTGTGTTCCTGTGCGAAGACGAATGGAGCATCCAAAACGGCGCTCTCGGCATCCTGCCGCCGGATATAACCTCCTTCTACTGGTGGAACCTGCCTTCGAGCAGGCACAATCGCGGGTGCGCTCTCACTTTCGCCGATGGCCACGCCGAGCTTTGGCGCTGGCTTGATCCGAATGTGACCGAAGCCTCTGAGACGATAAAGAAATCGTACCTCGCCAACCCGGGCAGCTACAGTGTGCAGGTTCCATCAACGCCCGCAGACCGGGACTTGCAGCGCGTACGGCAGACCGTCCCGCGGTCCAAACGATGAAGTCCATCAGACCAGGCCGCCTCGGATCGCCCAGCAACATTCTGCAGTCCGCCTGGGCCATCTGGTCTTGGCTCCGCTGCGGTGTGTCTCTGGCCGCATGGCTTTCGGTTGCACTCGTAGCGCAGGCGCAAACTCCCGAGTTGCGTGGCTGGTGGGTTGATACATGGCACGCTGCGATGCGAAACCAGAGCGAGGTTGATGCTCTAGTGGACACGGCTCGCGCCGCGAACTTCAACGCATTGTTCGTCGAGGTGCGCAAGAGAGGCGACGCTTACTACGTCAGCAGGTTTGAGCCCAAAGCCTCAGACGTGCAAGCCGGATTCGATCCGCTGGCGTATCTGATCATGCGCGCTCACGATACCAACGCCGGACCGCGAATCGAAGTCCACGCGTGGATCGTAACCTACAACATCTGGAACAGCCAATCTTCACTGCCGCCTCAGGAAAACCATCCGTTCCGTGCGCACCCGGATTGGTTGACCGAGTCCTACAGCGGCGAGGCATGGGACGGTTCGAACTATGCGTTCGACCCCGGACATCCGGAGGTCCAGCAGCACACGTTTGACGTGGCCATGGACATCATCACGCGCTACGACGTCGATGGTTTGCACTTTGATTATATCCGCTACGCCGGGCGCGACTGGGGGTACAATCCCGTTGCGATAGCACTGTTCAATTCCCAAACCCGCAGTACAGACCGGCCATCCCCGGACGATTCTTGGTGGATGCAATGGCGCCGCGATCAAGTCACCAGCCTGCTTCGCCGGGTTTACCTCACCGCGGCTGCAGTCAAACCGAACGTGACAATCTCCGCGGCAACAATCACGTGGACACCCACAGCCACGACATTCTCAAGTTGGCTCAAAGCCGCACCATGGTCGAGCGTGCTTCAGGATTGGCGCGGCTGGATGCAAGAGAGAATCCTCGACCTCAACGTTCCCATGGCTTATTTCCGCCATGAAACTCACGCCACGTCATGGGCCGAATGGGGCCGCTTCGCAAAACAGAACCGGTTCCAGCGGCACCTCGCAATCGGCATCGGAGCATACCTCAACACGATTTCAAATAGCATTGTTCAAATGCGCAGCACCCGCGTCGCGCCCGGCGCTGGAATCCCACCAGCCGATGGCCTCGTCATTTACTCCTACGCGGCCCCCGCCAAGGACGCTACCCGTGCGGATTTCGTCACGGCCCTGACTACGGTGACAACAAATGCGCCCGCTCCACCGCCCATTTTTGTTGAACCGGTCAACACGCCTCCGATGCCGTGGAAAACCAACCCGCAAGTCAGCGGTGCCACGGGCAGAATCACCAACAGCCGAACCGGCAGGCCAATCGAAGGCGCGCAAGTCGAACTTTGCGGTGACTCGCGCCGGTTGCTGTTCACCGACGCAAACGGCGTTTATGCGCAATTGATCGGGGACGGGATAATAACTTCCGTTGTCGCTTCAGCGGCCGGTTACGTAACAAGGTTCAACCCCCTGCCCTCGCCCGGGCAACGACTTCTCAAAATGGACTTTGCCATGGAACTCGATGCGTCTCCTGTTGCGCCGTTGGCTCCGAAGGTCACCCCAGGCGTTAGAAGCGTGCTCGTCAGTTGGCAAACCCTCGCACCAACGCGCGGCCGAGTGATTGTCAACTCAGAAGGCGCGCCCGGCTTTGCCGCGAGCTCATGCGACAACCGGATTGATACCCGGCATTCAATCCTTGTGAGCGACCTGCCAGTTGCGAATTCACCAACCCCATGCCAGTTCTGGGTCCGAATTGTAAGCGAAGACCCCGGCAAGGAAACCAACCTGTCCCACGCAATCCAATTCTTACCCGCGTTTTGGCCCATCGAGATCGGCGAATGGAATGTCCGACGTACAGGCGACTGGACCTTCGTCGAAGTCGGCAGCTCGCTCCTGCACACCGGTTTTTGGCAGACACCTGCAACCAGTGGCGCGCCGACGGCCACCGCAAGATGGATTCCGAACATCGAGGTGAGCGGGGTCTATGACCTCGAGCTTTGCACCTTCCCGGCTGCGGGATCATTCCCGGCACTCTATTCCATCGTCACTCCCCGGACAAATTTCACCGTCAGGGTCAATCATTCCGGTGCCATGACAAACGGCATCCTTGCGGCTAACCTTTTGCTACATCGTGGCGAGCGTGCTGAAGTCCGGCTGGACAACCACAGCGTCAGCGGCAGTTCGCAGGTGGCTGCTTGCCGCATGCGCTGGAGGTATCGGGCAGATCAGGACCCCCCACCTCAAAACGCCGTTCCGCTCTGGTGGTCAGACCACTTTTTTGCGCAGCCTTCTGAGCCGGCCGATGACCCCGACAACGACGGGTCTTCAAACTACGCCGAGTTTGTTCTTGGCACGGACCCGACGAACCCGGAGTCCCACCTGCGCTTGTCGCTGCAACCTGCCGAAGACACAGGCTGGAACATGCTGTTTTCTCCCTTAACTGCCGGACGAGTTTACACTCTGGAATCGGCAACGGACGTGACCGAGCCGGATTGGGCGCCGATCGATAATGCTCAGCCCTGCGCCACGGAGACTGGCGAGGGCTGTTTGCATGACCCAAGCAACCAACCGGCAATGAGGTTCTATCGCCTGAAAGTGCAGCTCCGCTGAAATCCGTGCCTGCCATGACTCGCAAAGTCTTGCCAGTGGCAGCGGTGTTGGCTGTGCTCGCCGCGGCAATGGCGGTGCTTTTCTTTTTCGACCCGGCGCGCGGCGGGTTTTATCCGAGGTGCATGTTTCACACGTTGACGGGGCTGCAATGCCCCGGGTGCGGCTCACTGCGAGCGCTGCATGCGTTGCTGCACGGGCAGGTCCGCCGCGCCATAGCTTTCAACCCGCTGCTGTTTGTTGGGGCTTTTTTCGGAGCCTATCTTCTCCTGCGCAAGAGACTGAAACCGACCGGACCCGATCCAATGGCAAGCCGACTTGTCTGGTGGGCCGCCCCGGTTCTGATAGTATTGTTTTGGATTGTGCGGAATCTTCCGGCATTCGCCGACGCCCTCAAAAGGTGGCAGTGATTCCTGTTGATAACCCTCAACGCCAGACGCTCAACGTCCAAAGGTTAACCGGTATTTGAGACGAAACCTTGGACATCGAGCCTGGCACACTATTTGTCTTGTCCACCATACGCCCTTTCATTCCCTCCCGTTGAACTTCCCACGTTGCGCGTTTGTGCGTTGAACGTTTCCAATCCGTGCTCTGCCAAGGAGTGGCATATCGAGTGCCAGGCTCGTTGTCTGGAGGTGGACCCCAATAGGGTGACAGGCTCGTTGTTTGGGTTTTGCCCCGGAACTGCGGCAGGGCGCACAAACTGTCCGGTGTTCCAATCGGCGGCTGCCGGAGTCTGTGGAGGAAGCGCTCCGTGCCGATATGGGGACAGACACGTTGTTTGTGGATTCCCACCCGTTCAAGGTCCGGGCGCCGGATTGGGATGATCGAAACTGGTGTGAGATCGGCCGTCGGGTTGGTGCGGCCGAGGACGGCCGCGCTCCCAAGCGCCGGTGTTTTCTCCAACCCGCCGACAGGAGCGCGGCGATTCTTCGCCGCACCCAACCGGTGTATGTTCGCTGGCCCGATTTGCGGGATCGAAACGCGGCGCATGACCGGTCATCGGACTTATGGGGAACATGGGGACAGACACGTTGTTTGTGCATGAAACCAAAGCGGCAGCAAGCTGCCGCACTCCAAACGCTTCGCGCCTACCAACGCCCACTGCATCCACGGCAGCGCGTGAAAAACCATCGGGATCAGCGGCGCAAGGCAACGGGGCCAAATGGGGACAGACACGTAGTTTGCTCGGAGCGCTGCAGTTCGCCCCCTTTGTGCAGGCGTAAAGCGCTTGGATTAAGACAATTAGGACCAGAAAGCTTTGAGTTTTCCGCGTAAACGCGCAACAGTTCCAACGGCGATGCGTTGTCCCGCACATTGGGCAATGTCGCGCCCACCGCCGTTAAAGTCCCGCCTTTAGGCGGAAAATTTTCATGTGGTTGAGACTCGCTCCGGCAGGGTTGCGTCCAGTGGGGGCTCGATCAGAGCACTTTTTCTTGCGACGGAGTCGCAGCAGATATTTCGCAGACCGCCGTGGCTGACAGCCACAGGGGTCCGAGAGCCGGGGCGGTGCCCGTCAGGGAACTTCGGTTTCGGCTACGCCGGGCTGCGAGATGTGCGGTCCGTCAGCCGCGATCATCCCAGTGCGGCGCAGGTGCAAACCGGATTCCGATCCCCATACACGTTGTCAATTCTGCCAACAGCCGGCCAGAACTTGTAGTCTAACAGTCCTGTAGCAGGAAATGCCGCTTCCATCCGCGTGTAGGGCCTGTTCCAATCCCCAGACGCAATCATGTCGGCGGTATGAGGAGCGTTCTTGAGAAGATTGTTTTGCGCATCGACCTTGCCCGTCTCAACGGCCATTATCTCGCGGTGGATTGAAATCATCGCGTCGCAGAACCGATCAAGCTCTTCTTTCGATTCGCTCTCGGTTGGTTCGATCATGAGCGTACCTGACACAGGCCAGCTTAGTGTTGGTGCGTGAAACCCATAATCCATCAGCCGTTTTGCCACGTCTTCGGCTGTCACGGTTCGGAACTGCCGCAAATCGATTATGCATTCGTGAGCAACCCATCCGCCCGCACCCTTGTACACTATTGGATAGAAAGGTGCCAAGCGGCGCGCGACGTAGTTGGCATTCAGAATAGCGACCAAGCTCGCCGTTGTGAGCCCTTCTGCCCCCATGCATGCGATGTAAACCCACGGAATGGTCAGGATGCTGGCGCTACCGTATGGAGCCGCGCTGACGGCGCCAACTCGGTTTTGGCTGCGGTCGCCTGTGACAATGTGCCCCGGCAGAAACTGTGCAAGGTGCGAAGCCACAGCTATCGGCCCCGCGCCGGGTCCACCGCCGCCATGCGGGATGGCGAATGTCTTGTGGAGGTTGAGGTGACATGCGTCGGCCCCAAGGTCAGCAGGCCGCATCAAGCCTACTTGAGCGTTCAAATTGGCCCCATCCATGTAAACCTGACCACCATGATCGTGAACGATCTGGCAGACTTCGCGTATTGATTCCTCGAACACGCCATGGGTGGAAGGATAAGTGACCATCAGGGCTGCGAGATTGGCCGCGTTGCTGCGGGCTTTTTCGCGCAGATCGGCAAGATCGATGTTGCCCCTTGTGTCGCAACGCACATGGACTGGCTGAAGCCCGGCCATTGCCGAACTGGCCGGATTGGTTCCGTGGGCTGAAGCTGGAATCAAACAAATGCGCCTGTGGCCTTCGCCCCTGTTTTCGTGGTACTTCCTGATCACCAACAACCCCGCGTATTCGCCTTGGGAGCCGGCGTTCGGCTGGAGCGAAACCGCCGGAAGCCCCGTTATCTCCCCAATCCATTTTTCCAAATCCTCGAATAGTTTCTGATAACCCGTGGTCTGCGATTTGGGGGCGAAAGGATGAATCTGGCTGAATTCATCCCAGCTAAGGGGCAGCATGGCACTCGTTGCGTTGAGTTTCATCGTGCATGACCCAAGCGGGATCATCGACTGACATAGCGACAGGTCGCGGCTTTCAAGCCGACGCAGGTAACGCAACATCTCGGTCTCGGAATGATAGCGATTGAACACTGGCGCCGAAAGAAACGATGATTTCCGCCTCAGTTGAGCTGGGATGCCGCCGCATTCGCTTTCGTCGATTGATCTTGCCGCCTCGCGCCCATTGTCAGGGACCCCGAAAACGCCAAGCAACTGCTGCACATCGGCTTCAGTGACTGTTTCATCCAACGCCACCCCGACATGCTCGGGATCAATCACTCGCAGGTTAATCTGCTTTTCTTCCGCCCGATGTCGCACGGCATCCGCATCCCCAACCTGCACGGTCAGAGTGTCAAACCATGTTCGGTTAACAACGCGCAGTCCATCCTTGCCCGCCAACCCGGCCGCCAGAGCGCAGGCAAGCGTGTGAATTCTTGTGGCAATGCAACGCAGGCCATCCGGCCCGTGATAAACGGCATAGGCTGCTGCCATGTTGGCGGGAAGCGCCTGGGCCGTGCAAATGTTGCTCGTGGCTTTTTCGCGCCTGATGTGTTGCTCGCGTGTTCCGAGCGCAAGCCGAAACGCAGGCCGCCCTCGAGAGTCGCGCGAGATGCCAACCAGCCTGCCCGGCATTTGCCTCTTGAACTTGTCTCGGGTTGCAAGGAACGCGGCATGTGGACCGCCAAATCCGAGTGGCACACCGAATCTTTGGCTGTTGCCGACAGCAATGTCCGCACCGAATTCTCCCGGCGCCTTCAGAAGCGTCAACGCAAGCAGGTCGGTGGCAACCACAACAAGAGCGCCGGCGCTTTGCGCAGCAACCACTATTGGTGCGAGGTCGCGGATTTCACCTGTCGTTGACGGGTATTGCAGCAGCACGCCGAACACGTCCTTGTTGCACGAAATCTCGGCGGGCGGCGCCACCTGCAGTTCAAGGTCCAGCGCTCGAGCGCGCGTTTCGACCACATCGAGGTTCTGCGGGTGAACATCGGCGGCGACGACAAAAGTCCTGCGGTTCGACTCTGCGGTGAGCCTGTGGCACATCATCATGGCTTCGGCGCATGCGGTGGCTTCATCGAGAAGCGATGCATTGGCAATCTCGAGCCCCGTCAAATCACACACCATCGTCTGAAAATTCAGCAACATTTCGAGTCGGCCCTGCGAAATCTCGCTCTGGTACGGGGTGTACGAGGTGTACCATGCCGGATTCTCGAGGATGTTCCTTTGAATCACGGGCGGCGTTACGCAACCGTAGTAGCCTGCCCCGATGTAGGAACGGAAGACACGGTTCTGTTTTGATATCTCGCGGATTCGGGCGAGGGCCTCATGTTCGGCAAGAGGCTGCGGAAGGTTCAACGTTCCTTTGAACCGTATTGCGGGCGGCACAGCTTTGTCAGCCATTTCCGCAAGAGTTCCGCAACCTACAAACTCGAGCATCTGTGATATCTGAGACGGGCCCGGCCCGATATGTCGGGCGGCAAACCCGCCATGTACTGCTGCTGTCAATTCTGACGATTGTGTCATATCAAAAACTCATTCGCTCGAAAACCGCGCTTGTTGAACGGCGTTCCCCCGGATAGAACGCCTCACGATTGCGAGAGCCTTGGTGCGCGCAGTCGTGAACAGGGTGATCTGACCCATCTTTCCAAAAACTTGGTTAACCGGGACAATCACTTCACCCGCGCCGCTTCCCGCGCCCATGCATCGGCGTTCATGATGTCTTCCAGCGTCGGATGCACCAGTGTCTTGTGTGCGGCCATCACGCGGGCGACAGTTTCTGTGATCCCAGTGAAAGGGATTTGTCCCTGGCAAAAGGCGGCCACGGCGACTTCGTTTGCAGCGTTGAGCACCGCAGGCAAAGTCCCGCCCGTCCGCCCGGCTTCACGGGCCAGGTTAACCGCTGGAAACCGGTCATCATCGAGTTCCTCGAATGTCAATTGGCCGATGCGCGCAAGGTCTGTCTGAACACGCTCGCTGGCCACGCGCTCCGGATATGTTAGCGCATACTGGATCGGCAGGCACATGTCCGGCGTCGAAAGCTGTGCAAGAATCGAGCCGTCGATGAACTCGACCATCGAATGAATGACGCTCTGCGGGTGTACAACGACCTTGACCCTGTCAATCTCAATGTCAAACAGCCAGCGCGCTTCGATCATTTCCAGTCCCTTGTTGAACAGGGTCGCTGAATCGATCGTGATCTTTGTTCCCATCACCCACGATGGGTGCTTCAATGCCTGCTCCAATGTGATGGACGCGAATTCCTCTTTCGGAAGTTGACGGAATGGGCCGCCCGATGCTGTCAGCCACAAACGCCGCACCGAACCCGGCGGCCTGCCGTCAAGGCACTGGAAAATCGCCGAATGTTCACTGTCAACCGCAAGCACCCGCACCCCGTACTTTCGCGCTTCTGCCATCACAATCTCCCCAGCCATGACAAGAATCTCTTTTGACGCGATGGCGATGTCTTTTCCGGCGCGGATGGCAGCGAGCGCCGGCTGCAGCCCGGCCGTTCCAACAATTGCAATCAGCACTATGTCTGCCGAAGGCAACGTCGCAAGCCGGACCAAACCTTCCGTCCCCGCGTAAACGCGCGGTGTTGTGCCAACAATATTTCGCAGCTCGGCAGCCCGTTCAGGGTCGGCCAACGAAACCGCTTCGGGCTGGAACTTTCTGATCTGCCTGAGCAATAGCTCCGCATTATTGCCAGCGGCAAGGCCCACAAGCCTGATTTGATCGGGCAAATCTTCGGCCACTTTGGTTGTACTAGTGCCGATTGACCCCGTGCTGCCAAGGAGAACAACGTTCTTCATGGAACGAGCCCCAGCCTATCACCTGGCGCTCAATGCGTCAAAATGTGACGCAAATAAAGGTACATGATCGGCGCGTTGAACAGAAGACTGTCCAGCAAGTCCAGCACGCCCCCTATGCCGGGAATGTACTTTCCAGAGTCTTTTATGCCGGCCTCGCGTTTGAATAGCGATTCTATCAAGTCCCCAACCACAGCCGCACCTCCAAGCAACAGGCCAAGGACCGTCGCGTGCAACCAGTTCATCCCCGTCAGCCGGTCGCCCACAAATGCATAAAACCCCAAACTCGCCAACAGCGATGCGGCAAGAGCGCCCAAAACGCCTTCCCATGTTTTCCCCGGGCTCACGCGAGGTATCAACTTGTGCCGCCCGATCAGCGACCCCACCACATATGCCCCGGTGTCACTGAACTTCGTCAGGGCGATAAAATAAATCAGGTAAAACTTCCCATCTGCTCGCGGGAAAAAGTTGATCTTCTGAACGAAATTGAGCAGCCACGGCACATACATCAGCCCAAGTAAAGTCGTTGAAATCGCAACCAGCCCAGTTGTCGTCTGCTTCGAGATAAACTGCCGGACACAGAGGCCCAGAACAAACAGTATCAGGAATCCTGTTTCGAAATCGTTTGCTTTTGCAGGTAGGTTTTGCTGCCCAAACACCCCCGAGAGGTAGAGGAATGTGCATGCCATCAGCAACAGTCCGCCGAATATCCCAAGCCGCTTGAAGCATGCCAAACCACGCAGCTCAACCATCCGGTAAAACTCGAGCAAGCCCACCCCCGCCAGCCCCAAAATCATCGTCAGAAAACAGCATCCTGAAAAAAGTTTGTTTGGCGAGAACAATGCCCCGACCACCAGCGACCAGAGCACAACGAAACTGGCAAGCCGACGAAAAAACACAGCCGCTTTCGTGCGCGGCACTGCGGCGTCTTCCGATGGGGCATTCGATTCGGCCATCCCCAGCCAATTACCGTTTCTTGAGTAACCTGTCCAGTCTGGGTTTGCGTTGACTGCAGTTCAGACACTGGGGGGAGGGCGCACGGGGCCGGTTGTTGGTCGGCGTCTCGGAATCGGCAAAGCATGGTGAAGCCCTCGATACACCAGCACAACCGCCACGATTTGGCAATGGCCTCCCAGGTAGCTTCTGAATTGTCCAGCTCTGTCAGTGAGGAAGAAGGCGTGAGGATGGACCAAGAAGAAACCGGCCCGGAGCCAATGGCTTCGCCATCACTAAATGGATCAGCCCAGGACCGCGACAAGGTCCTGGAAAGGCCCA
>JAAYVR010000253.1 GCA_012517065.1 Verrucomicrobiota bacterium
AGCGTTGTACGTTAAACGTTCTCAAGAATACGTCCAAGCTGATAAACCTATGAAAACTTTCAACGTACAACGTTCAACTGGGTCGCGGGTAGGCCAAGCGAACGGCCATGTTCGCCCGCGGCTGCTGGGTCGGTTGTCTCGCGGATCGGGCTCGATCGTTGCCGTATTACAGATTTTTTGCTGTTTTATATCGGGGGGTGTCAACGCATGTCAGACCCCAGCTGGTAAAGTTCCGCGCAAACGATTAGAGACAGCTTTGGCGAGGCTCGCCAAGCCGGGTGGAGGGGGACGGGGAACAAGAGAACTGAGTGAATATGAATACAGTCGTTGCCAATGCGTTTGCTCGGATGGCCCTTGGATCGGCACAAATCCATCGTAACATCGCAGTCTTTCCGTTGCTGGGGTTGGACGCAGGCCCGGCCCCATACCTGACGCTGAGTGAAGCCATGGCCGAACGGTGCATTATCGTGACCGAAGTTTCCAAGAGCGGTTCAGTGCCCGAGCTGAGGGTTGTCAGCCAGAGCGACCGGCCCATCCTGCTTATCGATGGTGAGGAACTCATCGGTGCCAAACAGAACCGCGTGCTCAACACGACGATTCTGCTCAAGGAAAAGGCAGAGACAATCATCCCGGTCAGTTGCGTTGAACAGGGCCGATGGTCGTATGCGTCTGCGGAATTCGTCTCTTCAAACACGGTCATGTCGAGCACAATCAGAATGCTGAAACTAAGATCGGTTTCGGAGGCGTTGGACGCAGAGGGACAATTTCGGGCCGACCAAGGGAGAGTCTGGCACGAAATCGAGTGTTTGCAAAGGTGCGCTGGTGTGACCTCGGCGACCGGCGCGATGCAGGACGTGTTCCGCGCACTGTCGGATGATCTGGCCGCTTGCGAGAGAACGTTCATGCCGGTAGCCGGCCAAACGGGCATCATCGTGGTCATCGACGGTAACGTAGCCGGCCTAGACGCGGTGGCTCACGCTGACGCCTACGCGAAACTCCACACCAAACTTATTCGCAGCTACCTCATCGATGCGCTCATCAAATCCAAAACGGAGCCGCTTGACGCCACAAAAGCGACCGCAACTGCCCAAGGATTCTTACAGGCGGTTGTTGACAGTCGGGAAAAATCATTTCCATCGATCGGTTATGGCACGGATTACAGGTACCAGAAACCGGGCATAGCCGGCTCGGCCCTGGTTCATGAAGAACGGCTTGTGCACATGGCCTTCTTTCGCATGCCCGAGAGCGAATCCGCCAACAGCGCGATGGCTTCTTTTCAACACCGCCGCCGAAGGTTCTTCGAGTGAACACAACTAAATTGATCTGTCGGCGCGTCAGGATTCTCGTTGAATGACATTATGCTCCAGCTATCTTGCGGCGGGTTGAACGGGTGTTTGGCGGAGTGAACTTGCCAAGTGAACTTGTGGTTGGCTGGACGATAAGTGTCATGGACGCGTCAATTCAGTCGCGCAACGGCTGGCGGAGCAGCCAGTGATCATCGAGACGGACGGGGATTAGAACGCTGGCTAGTTCAAAATGTCTTCGCAGGTGCGGTAAAGGCCTTCACGGTAATAAGGGAAGACACGGCGTGCCCCCGCTGCTGCTTTGAAAGTATTACTGTCGCTGCATGGTGACCTGGGCTCTCGATGCATTAATGGCTCAAGCCCGTGAACCCGGATGCCAATCAGCATTGTCGCGGATTTTGACGGCACGTTCTTTGCCGAGCAGAACCGCGCCGATCCGGTAGAAATGCCGCCGCATGGCCTCAACATCATCCAATTGCCCCGCAGGAATCTCGATGACCTCGTAGTTCTGGTTGCGTAACAGCTCGCGGATGTGGCGGTCGTGCTGTGCTGTCTGGGGGTTGCCATGGAGGTGACAGCTCATACCGTCCAAGTAGATGCAGACGCCTTCCTTGCGCCCATCGGGGACCTCGAAGAAGAAATCCGGGTAGGTTTTCGGATGCGGACGTCCTAGGTCAATCTCCTTGTTTATAACCGGTGAGATGAAACCGGCGCGCACCAGCATGTCCCGGAGTTGCTGTTCCTTTTCATGGGCGGGACGCCCCACAGGTTCTGCACCTGTCGCTGCTTGTTTTGGCGGTATGGCGTGGCTTTCTTGCAATGTGCTGCCCCACGCCTGCATGCAACGCAGTGCACTGAACCGATTCAGATACCGATGGTAAAAGGCGTTGCGGAATGTCTGCAAACAGTCAATGCATGACGATGTGCATGAGGATGGGCAGTTCTGCACAAGGGCCATTGCCTCGCCAACAACTTCAGGCCAACGCGCCAGTGTTTGATCCAGCAAGCCCGACCCACCAGGCATCGGGTCGTAAATCAGCATGTCCACCTCTTTGGAGCCAAGCCGGGCAATGCAGACCAGTTGGAGATCATCAATCTCCATGTCAAGGACACGTGACGTCCCCATCCTCAAAGCTTCACCCACGCTGTAAGCCTCCTCGCGGCTATTACACGCCAGAAGGGTAATCGCGTCGGCGATAATGTCGGCGAAGAACCCGGTTGGCTCCACGTTCTGATTGCATCGTTGCGCGTGTTCTTGGCGAAAGTTCTCTAAGTCGCTTTGGGACGCCAACGGCGAACGGCTTTGGCCACAAACCAGGCAAACCGGATAACCCAACTCACCGCGTTGGACTTTGGTGGCGGGGCCGACATTTACCAGGCGCACGTGAACGCTCCGGCGGAGGCTGATCTGTTTTGGTCCCCAGCGGAACATAACGCCTTCGCCGTGCCGATCCTGCTCCTTGCCGAACACGGAAACGGCCAACTGAAACCGGTAGTCCTCCTCGTCGGTGATGTGTGATTGGTGGGGCAAGTCCACGTCGCAGATTGGTACCGCCCGAACAACCTGCGTACCGAGTCCCGGTCCGGTGGTCTGGATGTTGCTGCCAAATTCC
>JAAYVR010000033.1 GCA_012517065.1 Verrucomicrobiota bacterium
GTTGCCGAGGCTTCGTGACACACTGGGTCCTCTATCGGGGTAGTGTGTCGCCATCCCGATCCAGCTCCCGGGAGAATTCCGAGAACACCAGCCCTGCAATCCACAAATTGCGGCGCAGCGTTACAACGAAACCAGAGCCGATTAGAAAGAAGGAATAAGGCGTTTATGGGGAGAAGTTCAAGAGAAACAGTTGGCCCGCGCCAAGTGCATCTTCACGCCGGCGGATTTCGCACATTCTCGTTCTGCCGCTGACACCTGACGGAAGGTTTCATGAAAGGCAGAGCACGTCAAACGAACATCCGTCAACCGCACCACGGGCGTTGACGGGCGTTTGCACGCGCCACTGCTTCCCGAGCAAGCGCGACGTCCTCTTCCACTTGGAAATCAAACATGCCGACGCAAATGAAATCAGCTCCGTTCTCGAATGCGTAAGCGAACCCGTCGCGTGGATGAATTGCCCCGGCACCGAGCACCTTGTACGCAATCCACGGTTTGCGCACGGTTTGCATGAACGCGCGCGTTTGTTCTGGTGTTTCTTCCCACACGCTGTCATGCCGTGGCATCGGGCCGGCTGACCAGTAGTTTTTGGCGTTGTGCGTTTTTAGATAAAAGTCGGGGTTCAACCCGGACTTTTCGCAACTCATTGGCACTGCAATGTCATGGCCGGCAACGCCCGCCAACAGGCCATTCCGCCGCACAAACTCCAGAACGCGCCCTATCAGGTCGGTCTTGCCCGACGCAACAAAACTGTCGCACACGCCGCCGTGCAAATAAACGCCAACAGCGCCATTGTCGATCGCGCGCCGGGCATCCGACGTGAGGTCAGTTTCGGTGGCCTTTGCTTGAGCTATCCACTGGATGCGCCCGCCAAACTCGCGTCTGTACCGGTTTATGATTCGGATCGTGTCATCGTCCACGCGCAGGATCGCCGTGTTCACGCCCAACGACTCGCACTTTGACAATGTTTCGAAGACTTTCTCGTCGGTGAAATAAGCCTTCAAGAGAGGTGAGACGTAAATGAGATCGCGACTGTGCGCGAAGCCGCTGATAAGATTCCCGCCACAGATCAGACGGCTAACTGTTAACTGGCCAAGCCGCCCGGTCGGGAGTGCGGCATGCGGCCTGGCCTGTGGAGGTGCGGGATTTGACTCGCGTGCGTGCGTGACGAGTGCATGCTCTTCCCAACTGGCTACTGATGCAGCCGATGCAACTTGAAGACCACGCGCTATGAAACGCCGTCGGTTCACTTCGCCATTTCTCGTACCGGTTTGAAAGGCGGTGACACACTGCACAAATCGGTCCTGGTGTGATTGTTTTCTGTTATGCGTGCGAGGAAGTACACTGTGCCGTCTTTGCCCATGGCGATCGAGTTCACGTAGAGTGGGCGATCGCCGTTTGAATAGAAGATTGCCCCGTGATCGGTGTATTTGCGCCTCGGGATGTCGTATGTGACGAGGTGGAGGTTCTCGAGCCCTTTTGCTTCGCCCATTGCGGTGCTGTCTTTGCCTTTGAGGCGTTTGCCGTTGACGTAGATTGGGCCGCCGGTCAGGTAGTAGAGCGTGTGGCCATCAGGACCGAGGGTGAACCCGAGATAACCGTAGCTGAATTGGTCGAACATCCCGCTCCTTTGGGAAGGAACAGAAGTCAGCCTGTCGAGCACTTCGACGCGTTCCGACGCTGGATTGAACTTGAAGAGGTAACCGGAATTTCCGTGGACGCCGTAGATTGCGCGTTCGGGTTTGTACCAGACTGTCTGGCGCCAATTGTAGCCCATGTGACCGGGCGATGTGGGATCGTACAATCCGAAGTAATCCTTCCGCAGGTCATCGCCCTTTACCTGTTCGAGAGTATCATTGTCGGCCCGGTAGCGCATGATTGTGCCTTCGGATGTTGTGAAATAGGCTGAACCGGTGGTCGGGTCAACTGCAATGGACCGGCAGATTGTGCGGTAGGTTGGGCCTTTGCCGTTTTCGCCTTCTGCGCAGACTTTTCCGAAGGATCGCATTTGGCGCGTTGGGAGGTCGTATCGGAAGAATATTCCGCTCGGCCACGTGAGGGCGAATATTCGGCCGCGTGCGGTATCCATGTTCATTGCCAAAACTCCTTCGCCCTCGGGCGCGATGGCGAGGTCTTCAAACTTGCCCGATCGGATGTCGTAGGCGAGGATGTGGCCTCCTGGGTAAGGCTTCCATCCTGCTGGAGGAATGCCCATTTTTTCCTGGCCGTCGATGATGCTGTAATAGCCGATATGCGTTGCAAAGTAGAGCTTCCCATTGGCCTCTGCAAAGGGCACATGGCTTTTGCCCTGAACAATTGTTCGTTTCCCGGCCTCGCCGCACGCCTCGGTAACGTCGCCAAGATGCCGGATTTGGCGGGTTCGCGGATCGAAACAGAACATTTGGGCGCCAACGTCGTAGGCTTCTGAGCTGAGCACGTAATAAATCCGTCCGTCGCTGCCGGTGCCCATGCCGTTGTAAGTATCGTGCGCCTGCGGGAAGCCGGAGTTGTAGGTGCGCGCGATTAACCGCGGCGGGTTTTCAATGGGATCATTCGAGTTGGCTGCGGCAAGAGCAACGTTGGGAACAATTGTTCCCATCAATGCAGCGAGACAGGTAATGTTGGCAATCCGATCTTTCATCATGGCAGGTCTGAGAATTTCAGGCATTGGAACTTCTTGAGTTTTTGGCTGCACGGAGCGCGCGTCCTTTGATTCATGGACGACCAAAGTGCCTTCGCACAACCTGAACATGGGCGCCAGCGTAACTGCTCCCTCTCACGATTTCAATTGTCTTCTGGATTTTGGTGCAGTTCAGACACTGGGGGGGAGGGCGCACGGGGCCGGTTGTTGGTCGGCGTCTCGGAATCGGCAAAGCATGGTGAAGCCCTCGATACACCAGCACAACCGCCACGATTTGGCAATGGCCTCCCAGGTAGCTCCTGAATTGTCCAGCTCTGTCAGTGAGGAAGAATGCGTGAGGATGGACCAAGAAGAAACCGGCCCGGAGCCAATGGCTTCGCCATCACTAAATGGATCAGCCCAGGACCGCGACAAGGTCCTGGAAAGGCCCA
>JAAYVR010000034.1 GCA_012517065.1 Verrucomicrobiota bacterium
AAACGCCGTCCCAAGCCCTTTCCCCTCCTCAACAAACCACGGTGTCAATTCAGAGAAATCCCGCACCGCAACCGTTACTGGAAAAACAACCCGCGAAAATCAAGGGCCTAATCTTAGCGACATTCGTGTCTGTCCCCATATTGCTTCCCAAAGTATCAACGCGCTTCTGCCAACACATTGGACAAAGCAATCGCGCCGGGAGCGGGACCGTCTCGGCCCCATAAACGCGCCGATTTGAGCACCAACTCTGTGGAGCCTCGTTCAAAAACTCGGAGTTGTGTCAGCGTACCGAATATGGTCAGATGAATGCCGAAGTCCCCGTAATCGAACATCCGGGACCGAGGTAACAAACAGCATGGCAACGAAATTGCCCCACTCGGAAAACGGCACCAGCGTACCGGCTGCGACAGGCCATACGCGTTTCGTTGGCTCAGGCAAAACTGACAGCCACTACGAAGCCACCATGGCACACGACCTTGAACGGATTCGGTCTGCAATTGAGCGAATGGCCGATCTGGCCTGCCACGCTTTGCGCGACTGCATCAAAGCGCTCCAGGAACGCAATCGCCAGTTGGCTTATGCCGTCATTATTCGGGATCAGAACATCGATGAGTTGGAGAAGGAAATCGACCGCTTGTGCTTGGAGTTTCTGGTGCGGCAGCAACCTGTCGCCTGGCCGCTGCGATTTGCCTACACCGCTCTCAAGGTGAATACCGAGCTCGAACGAGTTGGAGATTACGCCGAGAGCATCGCACACCAAGGCGCCAAGCTGATCACACTGGGCGTGCCTGTGCCCGTAGAGCAGTTCAGCCGGATTGCCGACCGCGCGATTGGGATGCTGGTCGATGCCGTGCGCGCCTATCTGAATGCCGACCACGCCCTGGCACTCGCCACAATTCCCACAGAAGACATCGTCGATATCCAGAAGTCCGAGCTCAGAAAAGAGCTCATACGGATGTACAAGGACAACTTGCTCCCATTCGAGGCGTTGGACCCTTGCCTCACGATAACGCGGCGGCTGGAACGTGTCTCGGACCAGGCAAGAAATATTTGCGCAGAGACGATCTACTTGAGCACCGGTGAGTTCTCGAAACACCGCGAAGCCGATACTTTCAGAATTCTTTTCATCGACAGGCACAACGCCGGAGCCAGTCTGATGGCCGAGGCAATCGGCGAGTCACTGCGCCAGCCACGCTTCGTTTTTGCAAGCGCCGGCCTTGAACCCAAGGCGCCTTCTGACACCGTCGTCGAGTTCATGAGAGAGAAAGGATTTGACCTTTCACACAAGCGTTCCAAGGCGATCAATCAAGTGCCGGAGCTGGACCGCTACCACGTGGTGATTGCTCTGGACCCCGACGCCAAACGGCTTTTCCCGCGGCAAACGCACAAGATCATCTTTCTCGACTGGGCTGTTGAAGACCCGGCTGCAATCGATGGACCACCGCCGGTCGTCCGCGCCGCATGCGAAAACGCGTTCAGAGTCGTTAATGAACAACTCCGCGCCCTCATTGATGCGATAATGGTCGAGACAGGAGATTGAGCGCTGTCCATGAGGAGAATTCAAAAAGCTCCCCGTAACGGTTGTCCTGGGCGATTTGTCTCGTCATCGAGAAATCAAGACCGCCGCTTGGCCCGGACATCTCACCAGACGCCAGACCAGATACACACGAACTGTCATTCAGGTGAGATTCCTTGGTCGGGTCACGGTTTTGACATGGCAAACTGGCTGCGGTCTCCCAGCGCTTTGTTGACAGTGCTGGTTTCGAGGGATCGCAAGGCGAAGTTGTGGGTCGTCATCGGGCTGTTGTTCGTTCTTGGCGCCGCGGGCTGCTCGCAATCAACTGCAAAAACAGGTGGATCCTCAGCCAAACCCCAGGTGATCCAGAATATCGGGTCAGACACGATGGTGAATCTCGCACAAGCATGGGCTGAAGAGTACCAAAACGTGGAGCCCAATGTTTCGGTCGAGGTTTCCGGCGGCGGCTCGGGACTTGGCATCGCGGCATTGATCAACGGCACCGCCGACATTGCAAACTCGAGCCGCCACATCGAGCCCGATGAGGAAGCAGCAGTCGTGGCACATTCAGGATCGAAACCCCGCGAGTTCCTCGTCGGATTCGACGCACTTTCCATTTACGTGCACAAGGACAACCCCATCACATCGATTAGCCTTGAAGAACTGCACGAAATCTATGCCGAAGGCGGGAAGATAGATCGGTGGTCTCAACTGGGCATAACAAACATCCCTCGGGCGCGCACCGACCGGATCATACGGGTCAGCCGACAGAACAATTCGGGGACCTACCACTACTTTCGGGAGGTTGTCTGCGGCAAGAAAGGCGATTTCAAACTCGGTTCGCTCGATATGAACGGGTCCAAAGACGTTGTCGAGCTGGTTTCACACACGCCCGGGGCCATAGGGTACAGCGGATTTGGCTACAACACCAAAAGCGTCAAAATGATCCCAGTCGCCAGAAAGAAAGGCGAGAAAGCTGTGTTGCCATCAATTGAAACCACGCTGGACAAGAGTTATCCCATTTCACGCCCAATGTTCATGTACACCCCGGGCGAACCGCCAGCCCATGTGCGCAGCTACATCGACTGGATACTTTCCCCGGCGGGCCAGAAGATCGTCGAGCTCACCGGCTACATCCCGCTCAACATTGCTGAGGACAAGAAATGACCGCGAGCCAAACTGACAACCTGAAGCGCCCGCGCATGGCAAGGTCCATGGCCGCAATCCTTGGTGAACGGACGATCGAATTGATCATCCGCATTTGCGGCGTAAGCGCGATTGTTTTCGTGTTCGGCATTTTCCTGTTCGTGCTGCGTGAAGGCGCGCCGTTGATCGGCAAGCTCGACTGGACAAAGGTGTTGTTCAGCCAGGAATGGTATCCGACATCCAAAGGCAATGTGCGGTACGGCGTCGGCGCATTGATTGTCGGCACGCTGAGTGTGACCGGACTGGCGATGCTGTTTGCAGTGCCTTTCGGCATCGGCGCGGCAGTGTTTGTGTCCGAGTTCTCCACCGGCAAGGTCAAAGAAACGCTCAAGATCGTGATCGAGATGCTTGCCGCGATTCCAAGCATAGTTTGGGGCTTTATTGGTTTGAGCGTCATGAACAGGCTGATTCAGCAATACCTGCCCGCCCCGGTTGGCTTGAACCTGTTGAATGGCGCCATCCTGCTGGCGTTGATGAGCGTGCCAATCATCGTCAGCATCGGAGAAGACGCGCTCAAGGCCGTGCCGGACTCATATCGAGAGGCTGCGATGGCCATGGGGGCGACGCGCTGGCAAACGGTGTACCGCGTGCTGTTTCCTGCAGCGCGCAACGGTCTCCTCGCAGCCGCGTTACTTGGCGTGGGCCGGGCGATCGGCGAGACAATGGCGGTCCTGATGGCCACCGGCCATGCAGTCAACATACCAAAAAGCATTTTCGATCCAATCCGCACCCTGACCGCGACCATTGCTGCCGAATTGGGCGAAACCGCGGTCGGCTCGGACCACTACCGAATGTTGTTTCTGATAGGCGTTTTGCTTTTTTCGATCACGTTCGTGGTAAACCTGCTGGCTGATCTTGCTGTGCGCGGTGTGCGAAAACAATGAGTGCTTCCCCGTTCACTGTTACTCCGCTTGTGAGGCGCAACATGCGCAGGGAACTGGTTGCGCGAATTGTTCTGGGCGCAATGGTCGCCGCCATGGTGCTACCGTTGCTGGCGATCATTGCCTACCTGGTGGCCAAAGGCGCCCCGCTGATCTCGTTTAAGTTTCTCACGACCAATCCAACACACGGCATGCGTGAAGGCGGCATCTGGTCCGCCCTGTTGGGCACGATCTATCTTGTTGTGATTGCCCTCGCGGTTTCGGCTCCAATTGGCGTCCTTTGTGCGGTTTATCTGAACGAGTACGCAAAGGACAACTGGCTAACGCGCATGATCAACCTTGCTGTGGTGAATCTTGCCGGCGTGCCCAGCATTGTTCACGCATTGTTCGGCCTCGGCGCGTTTGTGTTGTTCGCCGGCATCGGGCGTTCGATCCTCGCCGCTTCGCTGACGCTTGCGATCATGACTTTGCCGGTCATCATTGCCAGCACCAAGGAAGCCCTTGCGGCAGTACCAATGTCGTTCCGGGAAGCGTGCTGGAACGTAGGGGCGTCACGATGGCAAACGATTTGGAGCATTGTGTTGCCGAATTCGCTGAGCGGCATCTTGACAGGTGTGATACTGCAGGTCTCGAGGACAGCCGGTGAAACCGCACCCATCATGTTTACCGGCGCCGTGTTCTTCAAAAAGATTCAGCCTGGAACTTTGTTTGCATACTCTCTGACCGACCAATGCATGGCGCTTTCGATGCACCTGTACACGGTCACAACCCAGGTCACAAATGCCCCTGAGCCACTCCCTTATGCTATTGCGCTTGTGTTGCTCGGGGCAGTCTTGGCCGTGAACGCTGCGTCCATCGTCGTGCGCAGTTTGCTGCGCTCCCGGAAAAAATGGTGAACAACCAGCCAAAAATCTCCGTTGAAAACCTGCGCCTTAGTTACGGGCACCGCGAAGTGCTCCATGGACTCTCGTTTTCAGTCGCGCCGAAAGAGATCCTTGGCGTTATCGGCCCAGCGCAGTCAGGCAAAACGTCCCTGTTGCGTTGTCTCAACCGGACGATCGACTTTGTCTCGAACGCCTTTGTGAGCGGATCAATCACAATCGATGGGGAGGATGTGTTGCGCACCTCCGATGTGCACACCCTGCGTCGAAAGGTTGGAATGGTGTCGCCCTTGCCGGTTGGCCTGCCACTGTCAATTTATGACAACGTCGCTTTTGCGCCGAGATGCGGTGGAATCAAGAATAAAGATGAATTGGATGCTCGGGTCGAACGATGTTTGCGGCAGGCTGCGCTCTGGGACGAGGTGAAAGACCGGCTCCACACCCTCGGCACAAAGCTTTCCGGCGGACAGCAACAGCGTCTCACGATCGCCCGGGCGCTGTCACATGATCCGGAAATCCTTTGCCTGGACGAGTTTTCAATTGCAATCGACCCAGTTACCACCATGCGCATCGAGGATGTGCTGAAGGAATTGAAATCGCACATGACGATCTTGCTCGTGACCAATCTTGTGCAGCAGGCAAGGCGCCTCGCCGACCGCACCATGTTCTTGTGGAACGGCGAGATTGTTGAGCTGGACCGCACGGAGGCCATTTTCTCGAATCAACCCCGCGACAAACGCACCTATGACTACATTCACGGGCTCTTCGGGTGACCTGTCCCGGCCAAAGCTCGAATACGGTCTCGCAACGCGCGGGCTGAGTCTTTGGTACGACCAGTTCAAAGCCCTCGACGACGTTACGATCAGCGTCAAGACTGGCCTTATCACGTCTTTGATTGGGCCTTCAGGATGCGGGAAGACAACCCTCTTGCGTTGTTTCAACCGGATTAACGAGCGTTACGGCAATGTCACCGTCAAAGGCGAAGTCACGGTCATGGGCAAGAACATCTATGACCCCGACGTTTCGCTCATCGAACTCCGAAAAACCGTGGGCATGGTGTTCCAACGCCCAAACCCACTGCCCATTTCTGTCTATGAAAACGTCGTTTTTGGTCTCCGACTGCACAGCGAATCCAGCGCGCTTAAACGCTCTCTCCTTGATGCCGCAGTCGAAAAAGCGCTGACCGAGGTTGGGTTGTGGAACGATCTCAAGGATCACTTGGATCGCAAAGCCACGACTCTCCAGCTCGAACAACAACAGAAACTCTGCGTGGCAAGGCTGCTGCCCCTGAAACCGGAGATCATCCTCCTCGACGAGCCGTGTTCGGCATTGGACGTTAACGGAACGCGTGCCATCGAGGAGTTGATGTTCTCGCTGAAGGGGCGCTATACCATGCTCATTGTCACCCATAACATGGCGCAAGCGCGCCGCGTTGGCGATGAATGCATCTTCATGCTCCTTGGTCGCGTGATCGAGCACGGCCGAACCGAAGACATCTTTCTAAACCCCCGCGACCCCAGAACAGCGGAGTACATCGAAGGCCGTTACGGATAAACTGCACCGCAAGGCGGGCACAAGCCGAAGGCCGACCCCCAAAAAACCAATGCATGCGAGAGGAACGCCGCCATTCACGGCCGCCCTTTGGCTTAAACCCGGTCTCAGAAACGGACGCTCTAGCGGCCGCGGGCGTGGCGTCGCCAGAGGTGCAGAGCAACCCATCGCTGCCAGAGTCCCGCGTTTACGCGGAAATCCGTGGTCGATCGACTCGATCTTGTGCCCGTTGAGCCTCTTGACCGCGGATGGCGCGGATGACACCGATGCGCAAACAACGTGCCTGGAACCAGATCGGCATGACGCCGAAAACAATGTGTCTGTCCCCATATCGGCGCCGAGGGGTACCTCCACAGACTTCGGGAACCGCGGATTGGAACAATATCGTGTCTGTCACTCTATTGGCTCGCGTGCCCAAGACTCGAATTTGCCTGAAGGCACGGTGACATTTCATTTGCACAGAAGCCGGACGTGGATTTTACTTCTCCAGCTTGTTAATGATGCAGGAATCCTGAAAACTGGTGTTCATGAAAAAGGCGCCGAAACGAAAAATAACTGCGGCAGATTCTCGTTCTGCTCCACGCACTGCCGCAGCAAAGACCGCCTCCAAAACGGAGCGCAAGCAGACAGTGCCATCGCAACGCTCGCGCAGTGGAAGAAAAACGGCAGCCGGGGTCGGACCGACCAAGCCGGCACCGCAAGGGCGGGGGGTCAAACCCGCCGCCACCGGCTCGGTAACGCCAGCCAAGCCAACTCACAAACCACTCAGAACACCCAGAACACGAACGCCTGTCGCGGAAAGTGCGCTCGCCGCAAAACCGTCGCCAACTGAGGGACCAGGTCAACGGTTCGCTCTCGGTCCAACGGCTCATAGAGCAGCTCTCAAGGTCCCCACGCCAACCGAACCGCCAGAATCGTTGCCTGCATCGTACGAAACCGGCCGGTTGCTGTTAATCGCGAGAGACCCTCAATGGCTCTGTGTGCAGTGGGACGCCAGCGCGGATCAGATCGAACGGATCAAATCGCTGCCAAAAGGCCTGGCCGCCGAGCTGCGTATTTATTCAGGGCCGACACGAAACGAGCTGGTCCGTCGCGTGCCGATCGTGGTTCCGCAGAAGCGGCGAGGTACATGGTTTGTTGAAGTACCGCGTAGCGACGAACTGTATGCTGCGGAGATTGGGTATCAAGAAAAGCCGGACAAATGGGTGTGCATGGCGAGGTCTGCAGTCGTCAGAACACCGCCAACGGCACGTTCCCAAGAGGCAGCCTATGAGGTTGCAACCATCCCTTTGGAGACACCAATCCGGCCTGTGCGCGGACCTGTGCCAGAGCATCGAGTTGGCGGACCCGCTCCACAACCTTCTCAAGCCCCTACGCCGGGATTTCCGGCCACAGTGGTGCCTTTGATTGAGGCAGAACTGACGTCGCCCACCGTGGGCGGTCAACCCTCGTCTTTGGCATTCTCTCCGCAAGCACCGTTTGGGGCGCAGGCAGGTCCAGAGGGCCCCTCGAGCATCGCAGTTGCCCGGCCTGCACAGGCCGAAAGACGCAGTTTCTGGCTCAATCTTAATGTTGAACTTGTTGTGTATGGTGCAACTGATCCGCGCGCTTCGTTCACGGTGTCGGGACAACCTGTCAGACTGCGCCCGGATGGCAGTTTCAGCTTCCGATTTTCTTTGCCGGACGGAGACCACGAACTCGAAATCGAGGCGACAGCCCCGGATGGCAGCGACAAGCGGTGCGCAAGACTGACGTTCCATCGGCACACGACCCACGAAGGCAAGGTTGAACCTGCACCGCAGTCTCCGAAGCTTGCACCGCCGCCCGGGCGCTCGCAAAAGAGCTGAATCAGACCCGGCCGCGAACATCAAAAACTGGATCGGTTCAAACTCCCAACCAGATACCATTGTCACAATGCCAGGCTACCTTGCGCTTGTTCTGCACGCCCATCTCCCGTTTGTTCGCCATCCGGAGCATCCACGTTTCCTTGAGGAGAGCTGGCTTTACGAGGCAATAACAGAGACATACCTACCGATCCTCGAGATGCTTCGTGGTTGGGAACGCGATCGCATCAACGCGAGAATCACCATTTGTCTTTCCCCAACTCTCTGTTCGATGCTGCTGGACCCGCTGCTTCAGTCTCGCTACGAGCGGAGACTCGAAGACCTGATCGAGCTGGCCGACCGCGAAGTACTCCGTTTGCAGTGGGAACCCCAGATGAAGCGTCTGGCCGAAAACTACGCGAATCGTTTCCGCCAAATCCGATCCCTCTGGTTCTCCTGTCAACGGAATCTGGTCGGCGCTTTCCGCAGGCTCCAGGACGCGGGCCGAATCGAAATACTCACGTGCGCAGCCACACACGCTCTCTTGCCGCTGCTGGCCAATTCCCCCGGCGCATTGAGAGCACAGGTGCTTACGGCTCGGGATTATTATCGACAGTGCTTTGGGAGAGACCCGATTGGTTTTTGGTTGCCTGAATGTGCTTATTCGCCTGAGATCGAGTGGGTTCTGATCGAAGCCGGTTTGCGCTGGTTCATAGTGGAATCACATGGTCTGCTGCACGGCACTCCACGCCCACGGTACGGCACATTCAGCCCCGTGTTTACTCCCGAAGGATTGGCTGTGTTCGGGCGCGACCGCGATTCGGCCAACCAGGTTTGGAGCAGACTCGAAGGTTACCCGGGCGACCCGCGTTATCGCGATTTTTACCGCGACATCGGATTCGACCTCGACCTCGATTACATCGAACCGTTTCTTCCATCGCCGGGGCGGCGCGGTTTCACGGGCATCAAGTACCATGCCATAACGGGAGTCCGGGGCGAAAAAGCCATATACGATCCTGCGGCTGCGCAAGAAGCCGTGCAACAACACGCCCGGCATTTCATCCAAAGCCGAGTGCGGCAAATGGCCAGAATCGAGCCCGCAATGGACAGGCCGCCGCTGATTGTAGCGCCGTATGACGCTGAATTGTTCGGGCACTGGTGGCATGAGGGCGTGCTTTTCATCGACACTATGGCCCGCATGGCGTTGGCCGAATCACCCGCATACAGTTTCATCACTCCCACCGATTACCTCCGCCGCCATTCCACCAACCAGGTTGCGCGCCCCAGCCCTTCCACATGGGGAGACCAGGGCCACCTCGGCGTTTGGCTCAATGAACGCAATGCGTGGATCCAACCACATCTCCGCGCAGCAGAAGACAAACTCGTCGAACTGGTCCGATGGTACTCGAATGCAAACGGCCTGACCGGGCGCGCCCTCAAACAGGCCGCCCGCGAACTCATGCTGGCACAAGCAAGCGACTGGCCGTTCATGATCCACACTGGCACAAACCCGGATTACGCCCGTCACAGAGTCGAAGCTCACCTCCGGAATTACCTTTCACTGCACGAGCAGATTACAACCAGCACAATCAACCCAACTCTTCTGGCCAGCCTCGAGGAAAAGCACAACATCTTTCCCAGTCTCCAACCGATCTATTGGAGCGCATAGCCCATATACTTTCAGCCCGGCGTGGCTGAGAGCCTCATCAGAGGGCGCACCATCCTTGGCGCGCCGGAGCTGTGACAGACAGTGTTCTCGTTTCCCCGTAAAAACGCGGGACTCTAACAGCTATCGGTTGCCCGGCGATACGGCGATGTCACACCCGCGGCTGTTTGTACTCAATTCTGGTGACATGACATGCTCTGGACACGTAGCAGGTTTATGGCATCTTAAGTCCATTAATGTGAACTTGTTCATTGCCAACGGCCTCGGGTTGGTTGTTGTTGTCCGCCGTTCGAGTGTGTTTACGCAAAAATGGCTCGGCCAACAACTCCGTTGGCAAAAGGTTCACTGAACTATCCGGCATGAGTCTATGAAAACAAGATCCAATACGACAAGGTGGTTTAAGTCAGCTTTGGTTGGTTTGGGTTTAACGGCTTGCACTGCCGCTGGATTGGCGGCGACGGACCTCGTCCTCGGCACGTTTGACAGCGACGTTGCCGGCTGGGGAACAGCGTGGGGCAACGCCACCGCCCAGCATGACCCTGCAGAGGACAACACCGGCAATGGCGGTGGCGCATGCTACATTTCTGCAGA
Source organism: Verrucomicrobiota bacterium (assembly GCA_012517065.1). Taxonomy (GTDB): domain Bacteria; phylum Verrucomicrobiota; class Verrucomicrobiia; order Limisphaerales; family J093; genus JAAYVR01. The sequence goes on from JAAYVR010000034.1 coordinate 10,116, forward strand.
TTTCTCGGCCGACCAAAACACACTTACAATCTACGGTTGCATCGAGGGGAACCCGTGGTGGCATCCAAGTTCCGCCAATTTCAATTTGTCCGAGTACGAAAGCATCGAGTTTGATATCAAGTGGGACACAAGCAAGTCGCTGTCGATCGCCGAATTCAACTCTCCGCCGCAGGGCGGCGAAGGCGGCATAACAATCTGGGCAGTCGATTATCCCGGGTTCAACATTCGGCCAACAATCAGCAACATCCAGGTGCCGGATGCTGCCGCCAACGGTTGGGTGCACATCAGCGTGCCCATCAACCCGGCCATCGCAGGCATAGACCCGAGCAAAGGTATCGTGTTCAAGAAATGGATTACCGAGGCCCAGAAAAACGCCGGCGGCACATACGGGTTCTGGGTCGATAACGTAATTCTCAAAGGCACAACTCCGCCCCCGCCCCCGTCGCTGTCGCTTGACAAGCCAATCCCCGGACTCGCTTTTGTCGCCGCCACCGGCGGACAGTGGGACCGGCAGAACATCCGCACGCTGGGCGACGGTTACTCGTGGGTGGGCGCAACAGGGCCGGTCAGCTACTCCCTCACCGTTGCCAAACTGGCTGACAACGCGCATCCAGATTTCCAACTGCACATATACTTCGTGCCCGGAACACCGGATAACCGTGCGGACGCCGACTGGCACGAGCCGAACGTTCTCCTGTGGCGGATAATGAACCAAGCAAGCGGCGCTGCGTGGTCCGAAGTCCGTTACAAAACAAACTCGCCCGATGACAACGGCATTCTCTGGGGCGCCGGCAACCTTGGCGGTGTTTGGGACCCAACAACACTGGGCACATGGACAATCACGTTTGACCACGACACTAACATCACTGTAACCGCTCCCAGCGGCGGCACATTGGCCACCAATCTCCCGCCCGACATCATCCCGATCTTCAACAATACCATGAAGATTTACGTCGGCATCGTCCCGAACTCGCTTGATCGCATAGGCCAGATGGCTGTCCTTACCGGCGTCAAAATCACCGGCACTCCCAACGCACCTGCCGTCGATTCCAACTTCCTCGGCCAGCCCCTTGACACCAATGTGTGGGAGATTCTCGCATCCAGCGCAACATACGGAGTCCAGGAAATCCCTACGGACGCCAAGTACTGGGTTGACTGGACGTTGCCTGCAATGGGCTTTGTGCTGGAAGGAAGCCCAACTGTTCTTGGTCCATGGACTTCCCCCGCGCCAACGGGATTCGATGTCGGCGGGAAACACCGCGTTTTGCTGCGCCAAGGCGATCTGCCAGGTCCGGACGCCGGCTTCTGGCGCCTTGTGAAACGCGAGTTCAAGAAACTCCAAATACTGCTTCCGGGCGAAACCGCTGCGCCGGGCACCCCAACTGGCAAAACGGGCACGCCAATTCCACAAACCGCGGGTGTTCCGTTCGACGTCATTGTGAACGGTGTGGATGACAACTGGAACATCGCGTCAATCGCACTGGACGTTGTCAGGCTTACCAGCACAGACGAATGGGCCGAGTTCTCCCCACAGCAGACCGCTCTGACCCGGGGCACAGCAACATTCACAGTCACACTGTGGACCGGCGGTGAACAAACGATCACGGTCTCGGATGTCACCGACTCTAACAAGGCGGACGCCACCAGCAGCCCGGTCACCGTGCAGTAAGAGCAGCGCGCCTCTTGGCAATTCGCGAGGGCATCGGCATCTTGCCGATGCCCTTTTACTTTTGTGCGAAAAGTCTTGCGTATATTGTTTGGCTGTATCAGTGTATTAATCCCTTGTGCGAAGCACCGGCAGACCGGCGCACGCAAAAGGGTGCTGTCGCCGTCTGGACTCGGCAAGAAGGCGTGTTGGTCGGGCCTCCTGCCTGGTCGGGGACGCGCCAGCAAGGCCGTGTTGTAACCGCAATGAACTGACCGAAAAAAGGAGATATGATGAAGCCGAAACTGGTTGGTATTACTATTGTCGTGGGCACAGTCATGTGCCTGTCCACAGCAATAGCGCAGCTTGTCACTGGCACACCTCAAGACAACAAACTGGTTCCCAGATCAGCTACGTTCTACGTCAACCTCCCGCCGGCTACGACGCCGCCGGATAATGTCAACAACAACAAGACGGAAAGTCTTGGTGTCGCCATTTCCAGCAGTGGCAACGTCATAATCGGATGGGAAGACGATGGAGACGGCCTGACCGACTGGGAAGCGGTCTGGACAATGTACAATCCACTGGGACAGCCGATAACACCAGACACGGTTGTCACCTCAATCGATCCTGCTTATGCGGGGCAAACGATCACCACCCGCTTTATGTCATACTTCCGCAAGGATGGCAGTGCGATCTCGGGTCGAACCGGTTGGGGACCGAAAATCAAGGCTAACTTGTTCGGCACGGGCGTCGGTATGGGTTCCAGCACGTGGGACCTCGGAAAAGAAGTCGTCGAGTTTGCGCCGTGGACGGACGCAAATGAAGACGATTACCCCGCCGTGCAACTATTGACCGACGATGGGAAACCGATCGGCATTGTTGCAGGAGTTAGCTCGGCATACGCCCAAGGTGCAGGTTCCATCCGCATCGGCGACTGGGATTACCTGTCCAATGGCAACATTGTCATTGTAGGAGAAAGCCGACAGGAAGATGACCTCGTCAACAAGTACGGCGGCGCTGGAAAGGGCAGGCACGTCATCTTCAGCATTGTCGATCCTGCAGGCAATGTGGTCAAAGCAGAAACCCTGGTGAGCGACACACCAACTCCAGGTGAAATGTGGCACGGTGTTGGCGTGACCAAGAACGGCTTCGGTGTGCGGTGGTCGGCGGGCGGCCGAGCCACGGTCAGGTTGTTTGATAACAACGGCAATCCTGTTACACCGAACATCGATCTTGGTACACTGACCGGCAAGGAAATCGCCGCTGGCGGTGGCAGAGGTGACAGCGCCGGATTCCATGGCAACGGCGACAACCTCTATGTGGCAGTCTGCTCCGGCCGAGATGACCAGCAAGTCCTGCATGTTTGGGTGACGGTTCTCAAAGCCGATGGCACACTGGTTTACTCGAAGTCGGTCAGCGATGACTACGTGCTCACAAACGTTGGCGGGACAGACGCAGCAATTGACGCCAAAGGCCGGGTTTTTGCGGTTTGGGATGCGCGGATTGAGAACGACTGGGTGGACAACCTCGTAATGGGCCGAGTCCTGGATGCCAGCGGAAAACCAATCGGCGGCACATTCTATATTAGCGAAAGCGAGTACGAGACATCGTTTGCCTACTACAAGTCCGACAACCCACGTGTGTTCGCACGGGGAGATCAGTTCGCCGTAGTTTGGCGAAGCAATAACTCACCAGATTACTCAGGTACACCCGTTGTGGCAGGAAGGCTCTTCGGCGTGCTTTACGAGCCAGGCACAATCGAAGCCGAAGGTCTGACGCGCATTGTACCTGACACAGTGATCGACTCTCCGCAATACAACGCACTGGGCAACTGGGAGCCCTATGCGAGTGTTCTTGGCAACAGCGTTTTCCTCATTGAAGCCAACACGTTTGCCACAAACACAGCCGACAAACAGCAGTTTGTCGTTCAACTCCAGCCTGTCGATGGCAGCAAACCGGCGAAGCTTACATATGCCTTCTATACCGATGCCGGTGCGCCATACGGCGACGAATTCAACCTGTCACGTCAAAACGGCAACCCGGGCCGCGTGGCCGGTGACAAGCGCCCCGGCGCAGTCAACTACATGACCGGCGCAGAGGTTTCACCGCATGGATACCCGGACCTGTTCAACTCCGACGGGCGGTGGGATCTGTTTTCGTCACTGCTTCAAAACTCAAGTGCGCGTTATGGCTGTGTCCAGACTTTCAAACTCGATCTGGCAACGCTCACCCCAACACCTCTGTCCAAAGTCCAAGACTCCGCCAACGGCCGCGTGACCGAGGGTACGCTCGTTGGCGACCAGGTAACTCGTTTTGGCGGAGAACTGGCGTGCCTCGACAACGGCAACTTCGTGTCAGTAGTCGAGGATCGCAGCAGAGTGCGAAGATCAGACGGCAACTGCGTTGTTGCCACAATCTTTGCACCTGACGGAACAGTCGTGAAAGAGGCGTTCAAGGTCGCAGACGGCGATATCTGGTCCAATGCATGTGCGTATCGCGGTGGCTTCGCCGTCCGTGCGAGCGGCATCATTTACTTCTACGACAACGACGGCAACCTCAGGGGACAGGTCGATCAGGCCATCTCCGGTCGCAACTTCGATCGTGGCCGGGGTGATGGAACGCGTATCCAGGGCCACATCAACAGCCCATACGTGTTCCTTGCTGGCACAACCGGCGGCATGTTGGTTTCGCTGGCCGCGTTTGACTCACGCGACTTCAGCTTCGTCTCCGTGCAGGACGTGAGCGAGCCAGGATTCCCAGGCACGGCTGATCGTGTCGGTCTGGCCGTTGACGCTCTCAACCGAGTGATCGTGGCGTGGACGTCCAACCCAGAAGGATACGAGAAGAGCCAAGTGGCCGCGCGTGTCATGGCACTAAATGAGTCAGCCAAGACCATTACGCCGCTCACCCACAGCTTCTTCCCGTTCATTAACACTGCCAAGACTGGCGGAATACGCAGCCTGCAGATGAATCCCGCCATCACCACGAAACAGATCATGATTGCTGCCAAGGGCGAGATCAACATGCAGAACAAACCTGAGCTGGGCGCCGACAGTCCTACTGAGGTGAACTTCTACACGGTGTTCACTCATCCTGCTCCTGCTGAAGACCCGACGCCCGGCGTCGGCGGCCCGGCGCCAACCTTGAGCGTCAGACTCACCGGCACAACCGTGACCGTGTCCTGGGCGCCTGCAGCGACTGGCTGGGTGCTGCAAGCCACAGACAGTCTTTCGACTCCTAACTGGACCAATGTTGGCACTGCCAACCCAACAGTTATCACAGTCGGGCCCGGAGCGAAGTTCTATCGCCTCCAACGCCAATAATCACCGCTCTGATCTAGGCGGTTAATCGCCCCGGGGCCGGCAATCGCCGGCCCCGGTTGCTTTTCCACGGGCTTAACCCGGAAATCCCACCCAAAATCAAACTTTGCGTGTCTTGGTTTGGGCAGGCACTGAGACCTCCGAGCTGGCGATCAAGGCCCGGTAAACCGCAATCACAAGAGTAGAAACAGGGTCAGCAAACACGAGACAGTTTATATTGTGCCTGGCCCGCATGTCTCGCAGCTCGGCGTAGCTGGAACCAAAGTCACCCGGCGGGCACTGTCCCGGCTCCCGAGCCCTCTGATGATGGCTGTCAGCCACGCCGGGCGGCGAAGTATCTGCTGCAACTCCGTCGCAAGGAAAAGCGCGCGATCCCGATGGTTTCTCACGCGCTGCCGCGGATGCAGTGGGCGTTGGTAGGCGCGAAGCGCTTGGAGTGCGGCAGCTTGCTGCCGCTTTGTTCTTATGTCCAACAACGTGTCTGTCCCCATATCTTCACATCAACCTCTTCCGCCTGAACCCGGGACTCTAACAGCCGCGGTGCTGGCTTCGCCCGACGCGCGGAACAACCCATCGCCGCTAGAGTTCCGCGTTTACGCGGAACACAGGCAATCCACCGACCAGTGCTCATGGTCAGGCTCATGAAACTGTTCCGCCTAAAGGCGGGACTCTGACAGCCGTGGGCGTGGCATCGCCCGATGTCCAGGCCAACCCATCGCCGCTAGAGTTCCGCGTTTACGCGGAAAACTGAAAGTTTTCTGGTGCTGACTGTTGCACCCCAGCGCTTTGCCCCTCCGCCAAGGGACGACCCGCGGCGCCCCCCAGCCAACTACGTGTCTGTCCCTATATCCCACATTCCCCATCAGCCCGATGACCGATCATGCGACCCGTTTAGATCCCGCAAATCGGGCTACCGAACATACACCGGCCGGGTGCGGCGAAGAATCGCCGTGCTCCTGGCGGCGCGTTGGAGAAAACACCGACGGTCGGGAGCGCGACCGTCCTCGGCCGCATCAACGTGACGACCGACCCTACGACCCGTTTGGATCACGGAAATGCGGCGTCCGAACATTCACCGGCTGGGGATGCGCAAACAACGTGTCTGTCCCCATATCGCGTCATGAAAAGCCCAGTGAGAGGGGCGTGCTTAAAAGGCACAAAACTCTCAAACGGAACTCTGTGGGTAACCAATCCCACCCGGCAAAGGCTAACCACCAGCCGGAAGCGAGTT
>JAAYVR010000254.1 GCA_012517065.1 Verrucomicrobiota bacterium
GGAGAATCCGGGAACTTCGGATTTGAAGTGAGGTCTGCGACAGTAGTGCCGCCGCCGATATTCAGGAACACCTTGGTGGTAATTGCGCCTTGCGGAGCGGCCGGAGGGCCGGCTGCCCAGCTCAGCAACGAACCTGATCCAGAAGCGACCGCAAGGGCCGCAAGTAGTGGGATTGCTTTGGTTTGCATGAGCTTACTCGGTTGGTTGTGTCCCGCAAGCGGAGATACACCCCACGGTCATGAGAGGTTGCTAAACCGCAGAACTCTCGCGCAACCTGTCTCGACTCATGAGACGCACTCATTGCGGAACGGTTTGAACTTGCGGTTGATTTCTACCGCCGACGTCAAGCAGCAGTCAAGCGTGTTTTTTTATCCGCGCACATCCTAGATTTGGAGAGGGCTCGCCCTCTGTCCGCAGCAATTGTTTGTGATCTGTGGGTTATGGCCGCCATCTCTTTCTTCGCGTTGGTTTTGGGCTCCGCCGCGGAGAACTGGCTTTGACTCAGGGGATCAGCTGCGGCATGCTTTGGCCGACACGCTGTGCACTCGCAACAACGACTGCTGATCCATGCGTAAGCTTGTGCGAAAAGAACTGCCGTCGAAAGAGGAATTGGCCGCAAAGTTCGACCATCTCCCCTGGGTCCAGCAGCTTGTGCTGGTCCTGCTTTACGATTGGCGGTTCAGGTTGGCCCTCCTTGCCCTCACGATGGTCGCTGTCGGGTTTGCACTGGTACTGCTTCCCGTATGGCGTTCCACTCCCCCGGGATTTGAGCCGGTTCACAGGGTCAAGATGATCGACTTCTGGCAAGCGCGCGCCCTGCGGCGGACGGCACTGGCAGAAATCGCCGCTGGCCGAACCCGCGACGGCATCACTACAATGCGTTCCGCAGTGTCGAACAATCCCGGTGATCTGGCGCTCGTGCGCGAGTTCGTTGACATGATGAGGCAGTATGGTGATCCGCGTCATCACACAGCCATGGCCGTGCAGAACGGATTGTGGTTGGTCCAGCTAAGCAGGACGAACCTCACCGAGCTCGAGCTGGTTGCGGGCCTTTTTGACCGGTTTCTCCTTGACGACTTCGTCGTGGCTCTGCTCGAGCCGGTGGAGGACAAACTTTCGCCTGCGCTTGAAACAGCTTACGCCAAGGCGTTGTTCATGAGCAGGAACCCTTCCCGGTTCGCCGCACGCTGGGCGCGCCTTCAAGCCCGTGGAATCGCAACGGACGATCCGCGACTCAAGCTGGTTCACTCGGCCTACATGGCCGGGTGGACAGACGGTGAATCTGCCGAAGCAGGACAGCGGGCGCTGGACGATGCAAAGGAAAATGCCGGTTCCGCCTTGCTAGCCAACCGTCTGCAGTTGATTGTGAGCGAACGCCGCCGCGATTTGGTGACCTACGGCCGGGCTCTGGAGAATCTCATTCAAATGGGCGCCACCAGCCTCGGCGATCACCTCGTGTACTGGCAGCTACTTGCCGACTCCGGCCAGAAAGACAAGGCAATCGAGCTGGTTCGGTCCAATGTTTATGAGCCGCGGACCGGCGACGAAGCTATCACCTTGGCGCGGGTTCACTACGAGTTCGGGCTTCCCGAGGAAGCGCGCCAGGTGCTTTACAAGTACGCCAGACATTTTGCGGTGGCGGATCATCTCTGGCTTTCTCTTGGGAATCTGCTCACCACGCGCGGCGAATGGCAGAGCCTCGGCCAAATCGCGCTTGAAATGCGCGACGAATCAAACCCGTCTCGGGCCGAACTTCTTTGTTTGAGTCTTTATTTTGAGGGCCTGTCCGAACTCAAACAGCATCGCGAGTCAACAGCCGAAGAGGCTTTTCAGAAGGCCGCTCAAGCGCCTTGTGAGAATGAAACAATCCTCTTGAAAATAGCATCCGGCATGTCCGAGGCCGGTTATCCCGGTCCGGCCCAACAGCTCCTCCTCAAGAACCAGCGCATAGCAGAAAACAACGCCGAGTATTGGACATTGCTGGGCAAGGTTTCGTATGAATTGCGCGATCTCCCGACGCTCGCATACGCAGCAGCGAAAACACACAGCATGCGTCCAAACGACCCGGCTGCAATTCAGAATCACGCCGCCGCGTTGCTCTCCATGCGTTCAATGCCGCAGGAGGCAATAGCGCTGACTCTCGAGCTGTACAGGCGCCAGCCAAACAACCCTCCCGCCATTCTCAACCACGCAGCCGCCCTTGCGCAAAACCGGCGGCTAAGCGATGCCCTCAGGCTGCTTCGGTCACTCGATGTTTCGAGGCTCGATGAAAGCGACAGGACCACCTATTATTTCGTGCTGACAGAGATACTCGTTGAACAAGGCGATTACGCCAAGGCCGAAGAAGCCGCAAAATCAGTGGACCGCCAGTTCCTGTTTGCCCCGGAAATCGCATGGTTTGACAATGCGCTGAAACGAATCCAGACAAAAGGTGAAAACCAAGCATCACAGACCACGGACCATTGACCAAGGAGCGGCGACATGACTCAGTTTTTTGGGAAACCCAGATCGCATATGAAAAAAACTGCTATTGCAACAAGCGTGTTCTTGCTCGGAATGGCTCTGAATGCGGCCACTTTGGACCCGGTCTTGCTCTGGCCCGATGGCGCCCCTGGAGCTCTCGGCACTGAAGACAAAGACAAACCTACTTTAACTCCGTACATACCTGACACCGGCCCGGCGCCAAGAGCGGCCATTGTAATATGCCCTGGCGGCGGATACGGCGGATTGGCCCAACACGAAGGCAGAGATTACGCAATGTGGCTCAACGCACACGGAATCGCCGGTTTCGTCCTTAAGTACAGGCTCGGATCACACGGCTACCGGCATCCGGCAATGTTGCAGGACGCAGCCCGCGCTGTTCGAATCGTCCGTTCAAGGTGTGAAGAATGGGGTGTTGACCCGAGCCGGGTCGGTATCATGGGCTCCTCGGCAGGTGGACACCTCGCTTCAACACTCCTGACCCACTTCGATGGCGGCGATGTCGCAGCCTCTGATCCTGTCGAGCGCGAGAGTTCAAGACCGGACCTGGGAATCCTTTGTTATCCGGTGATCACCATGGGCGAATACACCCACCAAGGCACGAAAAACAACCTCCTTGGAAATAATCCGTCGCCCGAACTGGTAAAGCTCCTTTCAAACGAGTTGCAGGTCACCAAACAGACCCCGCCATGCTTCATCTGGCATACATTTGAAGACGACGGTGTGCCGGTCGAAAACAGCCTCGGCTTTGCCAGCGCGCTGCGCCGCGCAGGCGTGCCGTTCGACCTCCACATCTACGAAAAGGGCCGCCACGGGATCGGCCTCGGCGACAAACCGCCGTTCGCTAATACGCATCCATGGGCCGCTGATTGCTTGTTCTGGCTCAAAACACGCGGTTTCCTGCGCAATTGATTTTCTGAAGCAAGGCTTTTTTTGACCGGCCCATTTCACCCGGACTTCGCAGATTGTCTCCGAATCAGAATCCGGCCCATTTGAGCCAAGCGTTCAGCCGCGAGATTTCGACACGAGATCTCGCCGAGATCTCCTTACCCGGAAATCTCACCACCCGACCGCACCAAGACACCCAAAGCTTCATTCCAGTGAGATTTCCGGGCTCGGGATGGCACGCTTGCACTGTCTGCCGCCAGGCCAAACCATCCACCCTACTCCCATTCTTCTACCACCGACCTTTCTCCCACTGATGTTTCAGCCACCGATATTTGAGCTACTGGTCTTTCTGCCACCTATTTTTCCCCCAACGATTCTTCTGCCCCGCATTTTTCTGCCACCGATATTTCTGCCGCTGACATTCCTGCCAAAGATGTTCCTGCCACTGATTTTTCTGCCACTGTTTCTTCAGCCCACCGATCTTTCTGCCCCAATCTGAATCTGGCGTGAACCAGGAACGTGTAACCAATCGGCGCTTGTTGGCTCTAGTCATATGAAGTGAACAAAATCCGAGAATTTAAGGTTCTTGCGCGTTCTTCAAATGCCGCGCGGAGCTGCTTTGCACATCACGGGAATGAGCGAGCGCGCATAATTGGCTGAACAGGTTGAAACCTATGGATTACCTTTATTTAATTGGAGCGATCGCAGTTTGGTTTGTGCTGATCAGATTTGTGCTGCCCAAGTTCGGCGTGCAGACTTGCATGTCCTGCTGTTGCAAGCTCGAACAACCGAAGAGACCTGACACCGCGGAGATCAAAAGCGGACAGAACGATCGTCAAACAAAGCAAACAGAAAGCCGCGGTTGACCAGTGTCGATGTGGCGCCACGCCAAGATTCTACAACCTTCGTCGCACCCGGAAAAGCAGCGACAAAGGCGGGGCTGAAGACTGACGGACAAGTTTGGTTGGTGCTGGGCCAGGCGACAGGTTATTGGAGCGGGATTTCGGTGATTTGGTCTAAATCTGCTTTGGCCTCTGCTGCGCGACCCTGGCGCTCAAAGTACTTCGCTCGCTGGAGCAGCAATACATCCTTCTCCCATTTGAGTGTCCACGCTGCATGCCGAGCAATCTCGACGGCTTTTGCGTAAGCAATCTCAGCATCCAGCCGCCTGCACCAGACCCAACGCAGTAGGAAACTTTGACGAACCTGGCGCGCCATCTGGCCGACTAGGCTCTTCCTCAACCATAAACCAGACCGTGTCTAACTCCGGGGTCGCTGGCAATTGCAAAATGCGTGCGCCGCCGAAGTTCCGCTAGCCCGCATATTTCATACCCGGAGCAGTCTGCGAAACGGGTGTCTTCAAACAACCAAGGAATATGCGCGCCCCAAACTTCTCACCGGAGTGAAGCTTTGGGTGTCTTGGGCTGGTCAAGCGGTGAGATTTCCGGGTTAGGACAAGTCTGAAATGCGCCGATCTGAAAGCATTACACTCGGAAGACCGCGCCAAGACGGCGGCCCATGATCCGTCCGGCAAGAACCAAACTGCCGGCAAGGACAAGCATCCCGATCACCCCAAGAGCACACGCAACTGTTGGGGCGTTCGGCTCGATTCTGCCCATGAGCTGGTAGATCATTTTGGTGATCGGGAAATACGGCTCGCGCATTGCCAGAATCAGGCTGTCGCTGACCTCGAGCATTGCGAACGCAAACACCAGTATGCCACCGGCAACAAGATGCGCTGAAATCATCGGAAACGTTATGCGCCGCAAAGTCCGCAACGTATTAGCCCCAAGGTTGGCCGAAGCCTCTTCGTAGGTCACGCTTGTCTGCTCAAACCCTGCGACCGCCGATCTCACTATGTACGGCAACCGCCGGACGCTGTAGCTGATCACGAGAAGAACAGTTGGATTCTCCCGCGGGTTGAGCCACCCAACCTCAACATCGAATCCGGCCAGATATCCAAACGCCACAACAAGCCCCGGCAACGCCAACGGCAGCATGGCAAGCGCATCAAGTACTCCCGCAAATGGCACTCGCCGCCGCGTCAACAGCCACGCAATGCTCACGCCTATCACCACGTCAAGCACGCTGCTCAGGCTCGCGAACAGCAAACTGTTTCGAACACTCAGCCCGGCCAGCCCGCGCCCAAAAACCTCCCTGTAACCGTCTATGTTCCATTCCGTGGGCAGGATCGACAGGAACCATTTCCCGCTGAAAGATTGAATGACCACGCTCACATGAGGCAGCAACGCAACGGCGAGGACCAGCCCGCTCCCA
>JAAYVR010000255.1 GCA_012517065.1 Verrucomicrobiota bacterium
AGATCGTTGCCGAAATGGAGAGAGTATCCCGGCAAATACTGTTTCGAACCTTGCCCGACGCCCCTCGTCGCAAACGGCTGGCCAAGAGAGTTTTAGGTCTTATCTAAGCGCCATTCGGGACAGACACGTTGTTTGGGCATAAAGACAAAGCGGCGGCAAGCCGCCGCACTCCAAGCGCTTCGCGCCTACCAACGCCCACTCATCCGCGGCAGCACGTGGGAAACCATCGGGATCAGCGGCGAGATCGAACGGGGCAATATGGGGACAGACACGTTGTTTGGGCATGACGACAAAGCGGCGGCAAGCCGCCGCACTCCAAGCGCTTCGCGGCTACCAACGCCCACTCATCCGCGGCAGCGCGTGAGAAACCATTGGGATCAGCGCGCTTTTCCTTGCGACGGAGTCGCAGGGCATATTGCCCAGCCCGGCGTGACTGAAGGTCCGGGGGGGGTACAAGAGCCGGGGGCGCTGCCCTTCAGGCTACTTTGGTTCCGGCTATGCGGGGCTGGGAAATATGCAGGCTAAGGTTCGAGCACAGCAATGCTGTGAATTTCAAGTCGCGGCACAGTGAAATGCACGAACCCGTTGCGATGGTCAAATCGAAGCTGCTCGCCACCGGGCTCGAGCACAATGCGTTTGGGAGGTTTGTCCTGCCGGACTTTCACTTGCAGCGGCCCCACCGACGGGATGGTGTCGAAAATCGGTTGTTCAGCATGCGGTCCGGCGGTGTTTACGAGATTAACTGTGATGCGGTTGCCGAGTCTTGAGACCACAACATCCACGTCATGTGACCCTTCGACCTCGACGATCGGCGCAGGGAACAACTGTTTTGCAAGCTCCGCGAGAAACCCGCGCGCCACATCGGATTTGGCCTCAACATATCCTCGGCCGAAATCGAACCAGGTCGCGGCAATTGTTCCCTCACCAAATTTCCAAACGGATGCAGCGGGCTTGTGAGGAGCGGCGAGATCGTTCGCAGCGTGAATCTTGCCAAGAGACTTTGCAGTCTCGCCGGCATTGATCTCGAGTGGCAATCCTTTGACGGGCGTCAGCTTCCCGTTCCATTCCAGCCATAGGGACGTTGTGCTCTGCGCTGAATCCAACTTGATTCCCAACTCGGGTGCGAACAAAGCAGCAGCGCGGGGGCCGATGAGCATCAAACTGCCACCGCCGCGAGCGTATTTCAGCAGTGTTTCCTTGAACTCGGGCTCGATGTAATCGGTCTCGGGCAACACAACCAAACCGTACTCTTTTGCACGATTGTTCAGGTGGTGTTCGCCAACCACTTCCACCACGTACTGCGATTCAAGCAGCGCTTGCAAAGCGCCGCGCATCCGCGTGAGGTCTCTTGGGAAAAGGCCGTTCATGGCACGATAATGCGCCGCTGTCGAGTAGAGCAATGCGACCTGCGGTATGGGAACAGCGCGGTGGCACACTGCTTGGCGCGCACGACAGAACGCCGCCAGGTCGGCCATTAGTGGCACTTCTTCATTATAAATCGAACCGTCGCGTTTCTGCTTGAAATAGGCCTGAAACCCGCCGCCCAGTGAAAGCACGACCGCGGCTTCCCGCTGCAATTGCGGCGCCGATTTGAGTCTGCGTCCTCCGGGGCCGGCTTGTCGGGTGAAGCTCCATGCCATGAGGTCCCATGGTTTGCCTTGTCGGACAAGATACCTGGCCGAGAACCGTGCCGAGTTTACGCTGTCTTCAGGCGAGTAATCACCCGAAAGCCAGTCAACTGGCGCCGATACCGGTTCGGGCATGTGGTCGGTGAATGCCCAATTGCTGCACAATTGCATTTCGGGGTTAGTGCGCTTCACTTCGGCGATGTAATGCCGCAGGTATAGCCGGAATGCCTCACGGTTGAACTGCAGGAAATCGTACCAATGCGCATCGCCCGGTTTACGGGGAACATCTGTTGTGCCGGTTTGGGCCTTGAAAGCCGCGATCGCCTTTTCCCCGTAATCGGGGACCGAAGCCCAACACTCGCCGTCCACCCATGCACCGTCCACACCGTAATCGCCAGCCAGCTCGCGCAATTGCGGAATCAGTAGCTTGTCAGCGTATTCACTGAAGAATGAAGTGGCGTTTGGATTTGTTTTTCCGTCTGCGTTGACCGCGCCCCATTCGGGATGCAGCCGGATTGCCTCCGAATCCCAAACGCCTGAGTAATGCATGTAAAGTGCAACACCGTTCTCTGCGGTGACATCGCGCCAGACCTTGAGCGGGTCGCCAACGAAACCCGGAGCGCGGTTGCCAACCCGGGTTGGGTAACTCGACAGCCCCGGATGCCCCTTGCAGTCGATCTGCAAATAATCGGGACGAACACGATCGACAAGGTTCTGAACCATCTGGCGCGTTGTGTTCTTACCGATCTCCGTGCAGTCACGGCCTGCGTGAAAATCAAAGTGCAACCCGAAAAAACTCTCAGACCGCAGAAGACGTTTTGGCTGCCGGGTTTCAGTTGGCGGAGCGTTACGTGCAGTTGCTGAATCCGACGCTTCAGCACACACAAGCTGGCCGGTTTGAAGCAAGGCAACACATAAGAAAAGAAACGGTCTGGTCATACAAGTAATCGAACTGTCTGATCGAGTTTGCACAATGCCGACCACTTCTGGCCGACATCCGGCTCGCATATTGTACACGCTGAGTGACGTGCGCAGCATGTGTCTCGCGAACCGCCGGATTCTGCAGGTGGAAATATGACAGGTCAAGGTGGATTCAGGTCATGCCAATAGTCTGCTGTATTGGTAACATCAAAATGTGTTGAGACAGCGTGCCTGTCGGGCGAACGGCGTTTGCTGTTTGCGGCGGCCGCGGATGTTGGCAGTTGTGCAACTGCTTCGATGCCGTGGCCAGGAGTTGCAACGCGCAGGTTCTCCACCTTGGTCCGGAAAGCCAAACTTAACTGAATGATCCAGATGAAGACTAAGTCTCCTGATTCGGTTCGTGTCCAATCATGCCGTGGTCTGGTTGCGTTGGCGGCCTTATGCTTTGCAGCGGCCAGCTCTACAGTTTGGGCGGCCACCGTCATCGATCTTGACGCCACCCAATTGCCGGAGGGCCCACTGAACACGTGGGTTAACAAAGGCACGTTGCCCGGCGATTTTACCTCTGCAGGTACGACTGCACCCACTGTCGTCAAGGCAAAGGCAGGCAAAGGCATCCAGTTCAGTTCGACGGCACACTACGTCGGCCCTGAAGTGCCCACCTCTCTGACCGGCAATGCCAGCCGCACCATCGAGGCGTGGGTGTTTAATCCGACAGCGCAGGGTGAGGAAACGGTGTTCGCATGGGGCCGACGGGGCGCTGACGGGATTAACTGCTCGTTCGGCCACGGAACCGATCTTTCATTCGGCGCAGTTGGGCACTGGGGAACAGCAGACATCGGTTGGGAAGGCAACATCACTTTCGGCGAATGGACTTATATCGTTTACACTTACGACGGTGATTACCAAACAACAACGGTGTACAAGGACGGTGTCGTGGCCAACTCCGAGGTGCTCAGCTCCCCGCTGGACACCGCTGCTGTAAGCGATTCCGGCGCTCCTCTGCATTTCCGTGTCGCCCGACAAAACACTGCCGCGGGCGGTGTCAGCGGCACGGGTGTGGGCGACATCATCATCGGCAAAATCCGCGTGCATGACGTTGCGCTGGATGCCGAAACCATACTCGCTCATTACAACGCCGAAGTTGATCTGTTCATAGAACGCGATACCGACGGCGACGGAATGCCTGACTGGTGGGAATCGCTTTACCCGGCTTTCCTGAACATCAATGACAAGTCAGACGCCGCTCTCGACCAAGACAATGATGGATTGACCAATCTCCGCGAGTACCAAAATAAGACCATGCCTGACAACCCGGACACCGATGGCGACGGCGTCAAAGACGGCGCTGAAGTCGATCGCACCGTCGGCGGATCACCAGCCCCAACCGATCCTACCAAGCCAGACACAGACGCGGATGGCTTGAGCGACGGGGTCGAAACCGGCACCGGCGTTTTCCAAAATGCCCAGGACACTGGCTCAGACCCCCTCAAGACTGATACCGACGACGACACGTTCGGCGACTGGCAGGAAGTGCTGCACGGAACCAATCCCTGCAACGCGTCAAGCACACCCCAAGACGGGCGCGCCCCGATCGTCGTCTTGGACGCCACCAAATTGCCCGCGGGCCCCTTGCCAACCTGGGACAATACCGGTCTTCTTCCCGGTGATTTTCTGGCCCGTGATACAGGCGCAGCACCGCAAGTGACAACCATCCTCGGTGTCAACGGAGTTCAATTCGATGGCAACGAGTATTACACAGGCCCTGCAGCGCCGTCTTGGGTTACAGGCAACGGCCCGCACACCGTTGAAGCATGGGTGTACAACCCCTCCATCGCCGACGAAGAAACCGTGTTTGCATGGGGCCGCCGCGGCGGTGGAGACGGCTCGAATTGCTCGTTCAATCATGGCGCAAACGCCGCCTACGGTGCCGTGGGCCACTGGGGTGGACCTGACCTCGGGTGGGACGGCAACATCGTGGCTGGCCAATGGACACACATCGCCTACTCATGGAACCCATCGACCATGTACCAGACCGTGTACAAAGACGGCCAGCCCGCCGCAAGCGAGTACCTCGCAAATCCGCTCGCGATTTGGGCCGTCGCTACCGACGGCAAGCCTCTGCCTTTCCGTGTGGCATCTCAGAACGACGACAACGGAAGCGCAACGGCAGGATTGCGCGGTTCGATGACCATTGCAAAAATCACTGTTTACGATTACGCACTCGATGACGCCGCAATCCTTCAGCACTACACAAGCGACGCAGGCACTTTCGGCATACTCGACGAAGACAACGACGGAATGCCAACATGGTACGAGCGCCAGTTCGATTTCCTTAATCCAAACGACAAGTCCGACGCCGCCAAAGACCAGGACTCCGACGGACTCACCAACCTCGAGGAATTCCAAATTGGGACCCGGCCGGACAACCCGGACACCGATGATGACGGTGTTCTTGACGGAACAGAGGTCAAGACCCTGGGCACTCGCCCGCTGGTTGCCGACACCGACCAAGACGGTTTGAACGACGGCCAGGAAGTCACAGCAACAACTGATCCGCTTAACGCCGACTCTGACTTTGACACTTTTGCCGATGGCTTGGAAGTCGTGCGCGGCTCAGACCCGAAATCCGCCGGGAGCGTCCCATCATTTGAACAAACAGTCGCAATAATCGATGTCGATGCTGCCAACCTGCCGATTGGTCCGCTCGAGTTCTGGCCCAACAACGGAGCCCTTCATGGTAGGTTCAAGGCCGGCACGCCAACCCCGGAGGTGCAAATTGTCGGAGGCGTCAAAGCGGTCACATTTGATGGCACCATGTATTACTCCGGCCCTGTGGCACCCACGTGGATGGTGGGCGACAGCGCCCGCACGGTCGAGGCATGGGTTTACAATCCACAGATCGCCACCGAGGAAACCGTGTTTGCATGGGGTCGCAGAGGCGGACCCGACGGATCGAACTGCTCGTTCAACCACGGCACAGACGCCGTGTTTGGCGCCGTCGGACACTGGGGCGTGGCTGACGTGGGCTGGAACGGCAAGATCAGCGCTGGCCAGTGGAACCATATCGCGTACACTTATAACCCCGCTACATACGAGGCAATCGTGTACAGCGCCGGCCAACCGGCCAACACAAATGACATTTTCAGTGCCATCGGCGCCGGCCTCAACACACACGGTGTGAACGACGCACCCGAGCCCGACGCGGTTCCGCTGACATTCCTCATTGCCGCCCAGCACGACGCCAACGGCGCAGTCACTGAAACGCTGCGCGGGTCTCTGTCAATTGCCCGTATCCGCGTGTATGACCAGGCGCTCAGTGCAGATGCGATCGCCCAAATCTACAATGCCGAAGTGGGCAAATACAGCGCCATCACCATTCAAAGCATCACTTACAACGCAGCGACCGACGCGCTTACAATCACATGGAACGCTGTCCCTGGTGCCAAGTACGAAGTCGTCGCAACATCCGTTCTCGGAACAGCGTGGACACCCATTGCTACAGATTTGACGACCGGCACCTACACCGACCACCCGGCGACGGCTGGCAGTCAGCGGTTCTACCGGATTCGACTTAAGTAGCTTGCTATCGAGCTTCAGCCCGCATATTCCATACTTGCGTGAAGACATTCTCTTCGCAAACCACTCAGGTTATAGAATATGCGGGCTGGCTTGTCTGAGGCGGAGCCTGGCTGACTTTACACAGCGCACTAGAGTTCGCTGCGGTCGGCGATGTTCACATTCGACCCAGCGGCTCTGTATGCCGGCAGCGACGGCAAAGTGGTCGGCGACCGTCCAGGTTCAAGAATTGTACGCAGCCGCGCGTTAACCATTGGCTTTATGACGTCCACGCACAGAATCGCCCTGCTGGCTGTTTTGCTGGCAATAACCCCTAATACACTGCTTGCTTCCGACCCTGGCGCGGATTCCAAAGTCAACCTCGCCGTGGTAGCCACGCCATCGAGTTCGTATGTCTCGGGTGACACGTCACTCCGCGCACTAAACGACGACAACAACCCCCGCAACTCCCGCCAACGCGGTCCGGGCTCTTATGGCAACTGGCCACGAACGGGAACACAGTGGGTCCAGTACGATTGGACACAACCCATCAGCACAAGGTCCGTCGCGGTGTATTGGTGGGACGACCGGCAGGGCGTGCGTCTCCCAAAAGCCTGTCGATTGTTGTACTGGAATGGAACCGAGTTTGTCCCCGTTCCGAACCCTTCCGGTCTGGGCGTCACAGGAGATCAATTCAACATAACTACCTTTGACGAAATCCGCACCACCAAGCTGCGACTCGAAATCGACAGTGACGGCCAGTTCTCGACCGGATTGCTCGAATGGAAGGTTTTCGATTCCGGCAATTCTCCCGAGTTCCCACCGTCAGTGACCGCTGGTGTTGACCGCACTGTTGTTTTGGGCGGCAAGACTTATCTCAAAGGCCACGTCAAAACGCTGAAAAAAGATGCAGCCGCGAATGTCCAATGGAGCAAAGTGTCCGGTCCGGGCCAAGTGACCTTCGACGACGCGCAATCGCCCGTAACCGTTGCCAGTTTCTCCGCCGTGGGAGTTTATGTGCTCAGATTGAGCGCAGGCCGCGAGCCGTTGCGGGCGTCGTCCGACCTCACAGTCAAGGTCGAACCGCGCCCACCTTCAGACCATTTGACCCCGGTTCAAACAAGCTATTACAAGCTCAACAGCCGCCTGTGGAACGCGCGTGCCAAGGCGCTGATCGCACACTGGATTCCACACTGCATTGACCAAATCAACAGAACCAACCTGACCCAGGGCCAGGGCGGCATTGACAACTTCATCGAGGCGGCAAAAGCGCTGCGGGGCGAGCCTCACGGCCGACACAAGGGTTATGTGTTCGCCAACGCATGGGTGCACCAAACGGTCGAATCGATCTGCATTGCGCTCATGGTCGATAACCAGGGCGACCCCGAGGTCATCGCTGCCCAGGAAAAAATGAAAGCCACCCTCGAAGATTGGATACCCAAGATTCTCGCCGCACAAGAGCCCGACGGTTACCTTCACACCGCGTACACGCTTGCTGACCGTGCTCAGTGGCCCGAGCGTTGGTCGCCAAACCATCGTGGCGACCACGAAGGTTACGTCGCAGGTTATTTCATCGAGTCGGCCATCAACCACTTCATGCTCACTGGCGGAAAAGACCGCCGGCTCTATGACGCAGCCAAGAAACTGGCCGATTGCTGGGTCGCCAACCTCGGTCCCGGCAAAAAAGAGTGGTTCGATGGCCATCAGGAAATGGAGCAGGCGCTCGTGCGTTTCGGTCGTTTCGTCAACGAAGTCGAGGGCAACAATCGCGGCGACGCATACATCAAACTGGCGAAGTTCCTACTTGATTGCAGGCGCGACGGAAGCGAGTACGATCAAAGCCACCTGCCTGTTCAACAGCAGTACGAAGCTGTTGGGCACGCCGTGCGCGCAGCTTATTCATACTCAGCAATGGCAGACGTGGCAATCGAGACCGGCGACCTTGATTACTGGAGCGCGGTGATGTCCATCTGGGATAATCTGGTGAACCGCAAGTACTATGTCACCGGCGGCATTGGCAGCGGCGAAACTTCCGAGGGATTCGGCCCGGATTACTCACTCCGCAACGAGGCTTATTGCGAGTCGTGTTCGAGCTGCGGCCTGATCTTCTTTCAACACAAATTAAACCTCGCTCATCGCGACGCAAGGTACGCAGATCTCTACGAAGAGACACTGTACAATGCGCTGCTGGGTGCAATCGATCTCGAAGGCACCACATTCAATTATACAAACCCACTTGTTGACGGCCGTCGCACCCGCTGGCATGCGTGTCCGTGTTGTGTCGGAAACATCCCCAGAACGTTGCTGATGATCCCCACATGGACTTATGCCAAAGACCAGAGCAGCATTTACGTCAATCTATTCCTCGGCAGTGAAATCACCGTCCCAAACGTCGCAGGCACAGACGTCAGAATGGTCCAGAAAACAGAGTACCCATGGGATGGGGTGGTCGTTATCACTGTCAACCCCACAAAGCCAGCGCGGTTTTCGCTGTTTATCCGTGTCCCGGACCGCAACACGAGCCGGCTCTACGCAGGCACACCGGCGGTCCACGGCATAGAGTCGCTCAAGCTCAATGGAACCGCGCTGTCGCCGCAAATCGAGAAGGGCTACGCAATAATCGAGCGTGACTGGCAAGCGGGCGACACAATCGAGCTTTGTCTGCCCATGAAGGTCCAGCGCGTCAAAGCAGATCATAGAATCGAGGCCGACCGCGGCAGGGTGGCGTTGCGTTATGGACCGCTCATCTACAGCGTCGAACGCGTCGATCAACCTGACTTGAACAAAGTGTTGGGCAGCAGTCAGCTTGTCGCTGAATGGCGCCCAGACCTTCTCCAGGGCGTCACGGTAATCAAGGGAACGTGGAACGACGGCTGCCCGATGCTCGCCGTCCCCTACTATGCGAGATTGAACCGAACGCCAGACCAGACCGGAACCGACAGACAGTCGCCACAAACCAGTTCAACACCCAATTCCCCCCAAGTTCAGAATACAAACACGTCCGCGAGCAGCGGTCCCCAACCTGGCCCCCGCCCGCGCCGCCGCGAAGTCAACTCGATGGTTTGGATCAAAGACGAATGAAGAATCTATTTGTCGGACTCTGTGTCGGTTTGGTCGTACTTCTGAGTCGTGCCCGGGCTGATTCGCCACAACAAGCCCCGCAACAACGACCGCCCCCGAGCCAACGCGACTCCCGAGTTTTCAAAGACAGGATCAGACCTTACTGGTTCGCAAACAATACCTGCTTCTGGTATCGAAATGATCTGCCACACGGCACAAGAGAGTTCGTCATGGTCGATGCGCAACACGGGGTTCGCCGGCAGGCATTTGATCACCCCAAACTCGCTGCAGCACTCTCACGCGAAATAGGCAAGGAATTTCGCGGTGACCAACTTCCGTTCGATACAATCGAGTTCGTCGGCGATGGCACTGCCATCAAGTTCACTGTCGATGACATCGTGTGGCAATGCGATTTGAACTCGTACCAGCTCACCAAACAGGAACCAGCATCAACAGCCGTCGAAAGCGCAGACGGCGACCGCGATTCACGTGCAGTGTTTCCTCGCCGGAGAAACCGAGGCCAACGGCCGCAAGGTGATTCGCCGCGGTCACCCGACGGACAATGGACTGCGTTTGTCAGGGATCACAACGTGTTCGTTCGTGCCAACAACGATTCCGGGCGCGAAATCCAACTCAGCCGGGATGGACGCGAGGGTTTATCCTACGGACACATTTTTTGGTCGCCCTCATCCAAAGCGCTCGTCGCTTTCCGCATCGAACCCGGCGACCGCAAAGAGGTTTACTTGATCGAGTCATCGCCTCGAGACGGCGGGCGAGCCAGGCTCCACAGCCGACCCTACGCGCTGCCGGGAGACAAGTTTCCCACTTACGAAGTGAACGTGTTTGACATCACCAGCACCAACCATATCAAACCCGAGGTTGACAGGTTCGAGCACGAATGGCTTCGTCCTGAACTTCATTGGAGTCGTGACAACCAACGCTTCGCCTACCAGCAAGTGGACCGCGGCCATCAGCGGCTTCGTGTCATCGAAGTGGACACGGCGACCGGCAAGGTGCGAAACCTCGTCGATGAACGCTCGAATACATTCATTTGGACGGCTCACACCGAGAATCTCGGCCTCAACCCGATAACGTGGATCGAGCAAACCGATGAACTCATTCACGCCTCCGAATGCAGCGGTTGGCGGCACCTGTATCTGGTGGACACCATTGCCGGCGCGGTCAAAAACCCGATTACGAGAGGCGAATGGGTGGTACGCGGCATCGACCTGATCGATGAAACAAATCGCGTCGTGTGGTTCCACGCCAGCGGTGTCTATCCTGATCAGGACCCTTACTTCATCCACTACGGACGCGTAAACTTCGACGGCAGCAACCTTGTCTTTCTCACCGACGGCAACGGAACTCATTCGATCCAATACTCTCCCGACCGACAGTACATCATCGACACCTACAGCCGCGTGGATCAGCCGCCCATCCACGAACTGCGCAGTGCCAACGACGGCAAATTGGTTTGCAAACTGGAAGAAGCTGACATCACACAGTTGCAAGCGACCGGCTGGAAACCGCCAATCGTTTTTGTCGCCAAGGGCCGCGATGGAACAACTGACATTTGGGGCATCATCTGCCCGCCCAAGGAACTCGACCCCAACAGGAAATACCCGATAATCGAGGACATCTATGCCGGTCCGCAGAGCGCTTATGTGCCCAAATCATTCAGCCCTGTCATGCGCTACGAATCGCTCACCCAGCTCGGATTTGTTGTTGTGAAAATCGACGGCATGGGCACCGCGCATCGGTCCAAGGCTTTCCATGATGTCTGCTGGCACAACCTCAAAGATGCCGGTCTGCCGGATCGAATCCTCTGGATCAAAGCCGCTGCCGCCAAATACCCGTACATGGACATCTCGCGGGTGGGTGTCTATGGCAACTCGGCGGGCGGCCAAAACGCAGCTGCCGCCGTCCTGTTCCATCCAGAGTTTTACAAGGCCGCTGTGGCCAGTTGCGGTTGCCATGACAACCGCATGGACAAAGCGTCATGGAACGAACAGTGGATGGGTTACCCCGTTGGCCCGCACTACGCCCAGAATTCAAACATCGAAAACGCACACCTCTTGCGCGGTCATCTGTTCCTCGTCGTGGGCGAAATGGATGACAACGTTCCCCCGGAATCAACATTTCGGTTCGTGGACGCGCTCATCAAAGCAAACAAGGACTTTGATCTCTTGGTCATACCCGGAGGCGGCCACGGACCCGGCGGTGAATACGGCGCCCGCAGGCGCAATGATTTCTTTGTTCGACATCTTCTCGGTGTGAACCCGCCAAATCGAAACGCCCAGAGCGCAGCTCAGCCACAATCGTCTCAATGAAACTCAGACATCTGACAGCAGCCCTCCTGCTTCTCGCCGGGCTGGTCCCGGACCTCAGTCTCGAATCCAATGCGGCAAGTGAACCGGTTGCACCCACCGTGACCGCGCCTCCGGATTCTTTCTTCTCTTTGTTGCGAGAACGGGACCGCGATGCCGCCCGCCGGTTCTACGCAAAGTACATTGATATCCATGGCATGCCGGTGGCCGCTTCCGCAGATGTCGCCGACCTCGCTCTTCAACGCACGTTCGAGATTGTGACGCACATGCTCGCCGGGCGACCCGACATTCTCGAAGCAATGGTCAAAAACCGCATGTACCTCATCGTCATCGGTAAAGATCAGGTCTATACCGACATGCCAGAATACAGAAACGCTCCGAACCCGGATTACCTCAACGAGCGCGTGCGCGGAACCGGTGGCCGCCCCACCAGCTTCGGCGAGGAAAACCTTCTGAGCCTTCCGCTTGATCGCTACGACGACGAGAGCATCGCCGTCCACGAGTTCTGTCACACAATCGACAGCACGTTGGATTCAATCGATCCATCATGGCGTGACCGAAAAGATCGCACATACAAAACAGCGCGCGCCAAAGGGCTTTACCGCGACACTTACGCGGGCTCAAATGCAGACGAATACTGGGCCGAAATTGCCCAGGCCTACTTCGACTGCAATCGTGTGAACAACTGGAACCACGGCCCAATTGGCACCCGCGAGCAGCTCAAAGTTTATGACCCCGAAGGTTATGAACTGGTCCGAACAGTGTTCAATTTGCCGCCAGACCGCGATTGGCGTTACAAGTTCCTCCAAAAGCTCCCGACGGTGACACCGCCTCCGGCAAAAATCAAAGCCGATCCCTATTACACGAAATTCACGTGGGCGCGAGAATTCACCGTGCTGGGCCGAAACGCAAGCGATGCCGCGCTCCTGAAAGCCAACGACACCATCCGCAAAATGTTCGCGTATCGCCATGATATTCTCAAAGCGCTCATTGCAGATGGCGTTCGGCTCGTGGTGCTCGGCCGAAACGAACACATCGCCGACCTGCCCGAATACGCGCGCCTCAAAGACATGCCGCACGTCGATCCACTCGCGCGCGCATTGGAATACACGCCCGACACAAAGCTCATCGTCGTCAGTGAAGAGAATGTCATGGCCAACCCAAGGGACGCCAACGTCGGCGACAATCAGGTGATTCGCCTCATGGCCAAAGCACTGTACCACGTCACAGGCACGCGCCCGGTCGATCCAAATTGGAACAACCGCCGCCGCGATGTTCAGCAATATGAACTCCGGGTAAAACGACTCGACGTGCGATTCAGTGAACGATTGAAGGAGCTGCACGAAAAAGCACTGGAAACCGGCAAATGGCTGGGAACCGCCGCCGTCCACGATCCGGTCGCCTACTGGGCTCACGGCGTGCTCGCCTACTTCGACGCCGCTGGCCAACACGCCTCGCCCCCAGACTCGGAACAGCCAATCGTCACACGCGAACTGCTCCGTCTTTACGATCCCGATTTGTTCGCTCTCGTTCACGAAACGATGGCTTACGGCGGGAAAGTGGATTGGCGATATCAGCCCGCGTTACTTCAGCCCGCTTCGCCCTGAAGTTCCACCTATCAGAAGAGAATTCACCCTATGAAAGAATCCTCCGCTCCGGCCCTCGCATGGCAAATAGCTCTGCTCATTTGCTTGAGAACAGCGTGCATCGACAGCCCTGCAGCAGCTATCCCGGTTATTCAACCCGCAGCGCGCCCCCTCCCGTTGCATTCAGTTCGTCTCATCGGCGGCCCGTTCAAACACGCGCAAGACCTAAACGCACAGTACCTCCTCGCACTAGAACCGGACAGAATGTTGGCAGGGTACAGAATCCGAGCCGGCCTCGAACCGAAAGCAAAAGGTTACGGCGGCTGGGATTCGGTCGAAGGCAAGCAACTCACCGGACATCTGGCGGGCCATTATCTCTCCGCAGTAAGCATCATGTACGCCGCCACCGGAGACGCGCGCTTCAAAGAACGCGCTGACTATTTGATAAAAGAACTCGAGGAGGTCCAGAACAAGCGCGGCACGGGTTATCTCGGTGCAATCACCGATGCCAAGGGCACCGACGGCGAAATCATATTCCAGCAAATCGCCAAGGGCGACATCCGCTCAAGCGGCTTTGACCTGAACGGAATGTGGTCCCCATGGTACACACTCCATAAAATGTATGCCGGCCTCCGCGATGCTTTCCGTTACACCGGCAACAAAACCGCGCTCGAGCTCGAGAGAAAATTCGCCGCATGGGCCGAAAGCATTCTCTCCCAACTGACCGACGCCCAGGTCCAGCAAATGCTTAATACCGAGTTCGGCGGCATGAACGAGGTGCTCGTTGATCTCTATGCGGACACAGGTGACAAACGCTGGCTGGACCTTTCATATAAGTTCGAGCACCGCGCTTTCACTCTTCCGCTCATGCGCCATCAAGACAATCTGGCCGGCAAACACGGCAATACCCAAATCCCAAAAATGATCGGTTCCATCACCCGATTCGCTCTGACTGGCGACCCCGGTGACGCTTTCGCCGCAGGGTTTTTCTGGGACCGCGTCGTCCAGCACCACAGTTATGCCACCGGCGGCCACGGCAAAGCCGAGTACTTCGGCGAACCCGACCGTCTCGACGATCGCGTGGACGGCCGAACGGCCGAGACCTGCAACGTGTACAACATGCTGAAGCTCACCCGAAAACTCTTCGCCCTCCGGCCGGATGCTCACTACGCCGATTTTCACGAGCGCGCGCTATTCAACCACATCCTTGCGTCCAAAGACCCCAAGGACGGTTGGGCTTGCTACATGGTCCCAGTCGGCCGCGGAGTTCAACACGAGTACGAACGCAACATGCTTGACGGCGGTTTCACTTGTTGCACAGCTTCGAGCATGGAAAGCCATGCTCTCCACGGCGACGGCATCTACTACGAGTCCGCCGACAAGCTCTGGGTCAATCTGTTCGTTCCCTCGACGGCAGAATGGAAAGCCGCCGGAGCAAGGCTGACCCTCGAAACCAGTTTTCCCGAAGGCGACAGTGCAACCATCAAGTTCCAAATGGACTCTCCAAAAGAATTCACCCTTGCCATTCGACGCCCATTCTGGGCAGACGAAGGTTTCTCTGTGAAGGTGAACGGCTCAGAACTGCCCCCCTCAGCACTCGTCGATCCAGATCAAACCCGCCCTCTCGGCAGAGCCCGCAGAAGCGATTCACGGCCGCCGGAAAAACCCAAAGTAAGTTATTTCGTCGAAATCCGGCGCACATGGACTTCAGGTGACGAAGTCTCAGTTCTTATCCCCAAAACGCTCCGACTCGAGCCTTTGCCGGACAACCCACGCCGCACGGCCATTCTCTGGGGACCGCTCGTCCTCGCAGGCGATCTGGGTGACGAACAACCTCGCAGACGAACCGAACGGAGAAGCAGTTCGCCTGATCCGATCCCTGTTTTCCTCTCCGCTGAGCGACCTGTCCATGAGTGGCTCAGGCCGCTTCCTGATAAGCCTGGTTGTTTCCGCACCAACGGCGTCGGCAAAGACCGTGACGTGGATTTTGTCCCGTTCTATCGCCTGCACCGCCGCACTTACGGCATCTACTGGGACCTTTTCACACCCGCAGAATGGGAAAAGCGCGCCGCAGAAATCGCCGCTGAGCAGGAGCGACAACGCCGACTCGAAGCCGCCACTGTTGGATTCGCTCAACCGGGCGAAATGCAGGCTGAACGCGACGCCAACATGCAGGGCGAAGACACATGGCCTGATCGCCTCATGGGCCGGCCCGGTCGTCGTGGTCGCAATTGGTTCTCGTTCGACCTTGCGGTTGACCCTGCTCATCCCATGGCGCTGGTTGTCACTTACAACCGCGACGAATGGCAAACACGCACATTCGACATTCTGGTGGATAACCAGAAAATCGCCACTCAAACGCTCGAGCGCCGTGGCCCGGTCAAGTTCTTTGATGTCGAGTACCCCATCCCCGCCGACCTCCTCAAAGGCAAGCAGAAGGTTACGGTAAAGTTCATCGCCGTTCCTGGCAGCGAAATCGGCGCCGTGTACGGCCTTCGCACAATCCGCGCCGACGCCGAACGCTGAGGACACCACAAGACAATCACTTGTGGTTATCGCTCTCAGCGTGGGCCGGAGAACGATTCCGCGCGAGTCTTGGCCTTGTTCGACGCAGGTGCCGTCAAACCAAACGCCGTCACCGATCTGGCAACTAGCACTAGGTTCAGCCAAAACATCGTGTCTGTCACCCTATTTGATCCACAAGCCCGAAAAGCCCCCAACGACACTCACCGCCCCGCCGAAACTTAAGATCCGATCCCCCACAAATAACGTGTCTGTCACCCTATTTGCCCCGTCGGCGCCGATCGCACGCCAGGCCCTTACAATGGTCCCCGGAAACGTCACTCAGGCCGCCACAATGCCCACCCAGCCCGGTCCAACGCGGCCATCACAACATCGTGTCTGTCACCCTATTTGTTCCGCCCGCGCGAGACTCACGCTACCCCCTCACAACAGTCCCCGGAAACTTCACCTCTGACGCAACAATGCCTTTTCAGCCAGCATGCACACCCCTCAAACTGCCGATCTCACCGTAATCACCAAGCCCACCAACCCGGCAATGACATCACGTGAAAACAATCCCCCCATCGCCGAACTCCTTCACCAGGCCTTCGGCATCCCACAACTCCGATCTTTGAAAACGTCCCTGCCCCCTTTCCCTCGACTTACTCCTCCCTGCCCCCTTACTCGATCGCTCTCACCTTCAAGTCACGCAACACATAGACCTCTCCCAACAACATCCCAGGTATCTTCCTCGCTCCACTCTTCCGCTTCGG
>JAAYVR010000002.1 GCA_012517065.1 Verrucomicrobiota bacterium
AGGGCGTTTGTTGAGGAGGTGTTCATGAGGCATCGGCCGCTGTTTGGTCCGAAACGGAAGAGTGGAGCGAGGAAGATTCCCGGGATGTTGTTGGGAGAGATATATGTGTTGCGTGACTTGAAGGTGAGAGCGATCGAGTAAGGGCTTTGAGGAGTAAGTCGAGCAAAAGGGGACAGGGGCGTTTTCAGAGATCGGAGTTGTGGGGTGCCGAAGGCCTGGTCAAGGTGATCGGCGATGGGGGATTGTTTTCACGTGATGTCATTGCCGAATTCGTGAGCTTGGCGATCAGGGCGGGATCGGCAGTGGGAGGGGTGTTCATGCCGGCTGAATAGGCGTTGCCGGGTCAAATCTGAAGTTTCCGAGGACTGTTGTGAGGGGTTAGTGGGGGTTTTGGTGGGGGCGGATCAAATAGAGTGACAGACACGATATTGGGTCGGCGCCAACTGTTCGAATGCCTGCCCAAACACAACGGATTTTCAAACCGGCGGATTTTTTACAAGTTATCGCCGACGATGTCGGTTGGGACTCCGTCGCCGTCGGCGGCAACAAATCAGTATGGGTATATGCTCCAGACGCAGGCAGAATGTCAGTCCGGCGAGATTGCCGGACTAGAACAGCGTTGGCTGCGAATCACGCGCCGCTTTCAACCCAAGCTTCTTGTAGCTCAACGGCGTCGCAACCCGGCCCTGTGGGGTGCGCTTGATGTACCCTTCCATGATCAGATACGGTTCGTACACCTCTTCAATGGTGTCTGGTTCCTCACCCACGGCAACCGCCATCGAGTTCAGTCCGACAGGACCGCCGCCAAACTTCACGATGATCGTCTCGAGAATCCGCTTGTCCATTTCATCGAGACCATTCTCATCGATCTCGAGCATTGCCAGCGCACGATCCGCGACTGCCGCTGTGATCTTGCCATCGCCGCGCACCTGAGCGTAATCGCGCACTCGCCTCAAAAGGTTGTTGGCGATTCTTGGGGTGCCGCGGCTGCGGCGTGCAATCTCTGCCGCGCCAGCGAGCTCGATCTCGACATTCAACAGGCGGGCTGAACGAAGAACGATCTGACACAAATCATCCGCGCTGTAGTAATCAAGCCGCTCACGCAATGGGAATCTGGTCAACAACGGCGCCGTCAGCAATCCGCTGCGCGTGGTTGCGCCGATCAACGTGAACCGTGGCAGGTTCAGCCGAACGCTTCGGGCGTTGGGTCCCTGATCGATTATGATGTCGAGCTTGAAATCTTCCATTGCCGGGTACAGGTATTCCTCGATGGTTTTTTGGAGGCGGTGAATTTCGTCTATGAAAAGGATATCACCCTCCTCGAGGTTGGTCAGCAGACCGGCGAGGTCACCCGCTTTCTCGATTGTCGGGCCGCTTGTGCATCTGATAGTGACACCCATCGCCTTGGCCAGAATATGCGCCAATGTGGTCTTGCCGAGGCCCGGCGGCCCGTTGAGCAACAAGTGGTCAAGTGACTCGCCCCGCTGTTTGGCGGCTTCGACTGCGATTTCGAGGCGTTCCTTGACCTTGGTTTGCCCCGTAAACTCGGAAAACAGGGACGGACGCAGCGTCAGCTCCAAAGCTGCGTCTGGCTTGTTCAATGCGCCGGTTATTAATCGCTCAGCCATCGCCCACAGAATGGTTCAAGCGCCGAAACGCGACAAGGCAAATCAGCCCTTTTCCAATTGGCCAATTCAGGCATCGAAGGTATAGTTTGCGTTGTTGTGTTTAACGCCAACCAGAGATGACTATGGCCACTCCAGATGCAATAGACAAATGCCTCTCCTTCATCAGCAGTCAGTTCAAGGAGTCCGAACACCCTTCAGCGCCAGGTGCTCCTCATGCTCACCCTCTGGCAGTGACAATCTCTCGCCAAAGCGGGTCAGGCGCATGGCGCATCGCAGAATGCCTCGCAAATCACATTCCGAAAGTGCACCCGTACGATTCGCGGCCATGGACCGTTTTTGACAAGGAACTCGTCGAAAAGGTGCTTGAAGACCACAATCTCCCAAAGAAACTCGCCGAGTACATGCCGGAAGACCGCGTGTCGGTCGTCGATGACATAATGAACGAATTGTTCGGCCTTCAACCTTCGTCATGGACACTCGTCGAGCAAACTGCCGAGACCATTCTGAAGCTGGCTGAACTCGGCAATGTCATTCTAATCGGCCGCGGCGCCAACATCGTCACTGCGCGACTCGACCACGTTTTTCACGTCCGACTCGTGGGATCGATCGAGAAAAGGCTCGAACGGGTAAAAGAGCGCCTTGGTCTCGATGACGCCGCAGCAATGGATTACATCGTGAAAACCGACCGCGGCCGGCAGCGTTATCTCAAGGAACACTACAAGGCCGACATCGACAATCCTCTCTTGTACGACATGGTCATCAACACCGACCGGATCAGCTCGGAAAGCGCCGCCATGTTGATAGCCGATGCGTTGCTCCGCTACGCTTTCGGGGCATCATTCCCCAGGAAGAACCTCCCCTGACCCGGGATAAAGAAGATGATAAGCAATTGCCTGGACACCGACAATCGCCGCAACCCCCAGAATATCTTGCGCAGTTGATCCGCGTGACACTTCTGCCGCTGGCCTGTCCAGACCAAGAAGAATCTGGCCGTATGCGTTGGCACACGCCACGTGCTGCAACAGTTTGGCGCCAATGTTCCCGGAGTTCAGCTCGGGAAAAATCAACACATTCGCCCGCCCCGCGACTGGGCTCTCAGGCGCTTTGCGTCGGGCGATCTCCTCCACCAACGCCGCATCCACTTGCAATTCGCCGTCGAAATCCGCCGCGAGTCCTTTCTGCTCAGCCCGCTGCCTCGCAAGCGCAGCGGCAGCTTGGACACGCCCGACCGATGCGTGCATGGCGCTGCCCTTGGTTGAAAACGACAGAAAAGCAACGCGCGGCCTGATGTTCAACAAATGCTTTGCAAGCGAAGCTGTCGCAACCGCAATTTCAGCCAGTTCTTCCACGTTAGGCTCGGGAATCACACCGCAGTCGGCGATGAACAGCACGCCGTCTTCCCCGAATTTCGCGTTCTGCAATTCAACAATCATGCAGCTCGAAGCCGCGGTAGCCTGGGGCGCCACTTTCACTATCTGAAACAGCGGACGAAACACGCTGCCGGGGATGTCGTTTGCGCCGGAAACAAACCCGTCTGCCTGATGCATGGCAACCATCATTGCGCCGAAATAATTTGGCTGCTTCATCGCCATGCGAGCTTCAGGCTCCTGAACGCCCTGGGACCGCCGCAGCCGCATGAACCTTTGAACGAACGAGTCCAGATCAGAGCTTGTTTCGGGGTCGATCACTCTTATGCCATCGAGAGGGACGCCGGCATGGCCGGCGGCCTCGTTTACCTTTTGGCGGTCACCAAGCACAATCGGCGCGCCAAGACGCAAAGCGTGGAACTGCCGCGCCGCATGCAGAATGCGCGGCTCGGTGCCCTCCGGAAAAACAATTCGTTTCGGGTGCCTCTGGAGCTTGTCAATCAATCTTGCGATGAATCGCATGCCAAGAAGCGTACGCATCACATCAGATAACGGCAACTGCGTTTATGCCTCGCTGTGCAGGTTGCACACGAGAACATCGCACGTCCGGCGGTTCGGAACGAAATCTTATTCTGGTTGGAGCGCATCCGCCAAGGCAGACAGAAGCAATGCCCCGGCAAATGGTTTGGTCAATAGAACTTTGAGCCCCAAAATGCCATGTTCCTTGCTGGCCAATCGTTCTACAATACCGGTCATACCCAGCAACGGCACGTCCGGCGCCGTTTGCCGCAGCTTTGTAATCAAAGCAGGGCCGTCCATTCCGGGCATCATCATGTCGGTGAGCACAGCACGCACTTGCTTTCTATGTTCCGCAAAAAGAGCCATGGCTTCGTTGCCCTCAGCGGCCAACAAAACCCTGTAGCCATGCCGTTCGAGGGTGCGTTGCAAAGCAGTCCGGACCGGAGCTTCGTCATCAACCACAAGAATCAGCTCACCGTGTCCATCGGGTGGCACTGCGGCAGATGCAACAGTGGCTCTGGCCTCGACGTTCGGGGATGCTGGCAGAAACAACTCGACGGTTGTCCCCATGTTCACCTTGCTCTGGACATGCAGGAAACCGCCATGCCCGCGCACAATACCCAGAACCGTGGCAAGCCCCAGCCCTGTTCCCTTCCCGACCTCTTTGGTTGTGAAGAAAGGATCAAAAACCCTTGGCAAGTCCTCAGGGGGAATTCCCACACCCGTATCTTGCACTGTGACACACACGTATGGGCCTGGCTTCGCCTCCGCACTCATCCCGCAGAACGTTTCGTCAAGCATGACATTCTGCGCAGCCAAAGTTAGCGCGCCACTCTCCGGCATGGCATCGCGGGCATTAACACACAGGTTGATGACAGCTTGCTGGATTTGTGTCGGGTCACCCATGACCGGCCAGAGCCTTTCCCCAATGAGCAGGCAGCATTTCAGGTGACGAGGAAAAGTCTCGCCAACCAACCGATTCACTTCCGTTAGCAACTGATCCAGCGCCACTGGCACGCGCATTGAAGGTTTGCCGCGGGCAAATGTGAGCAGTTGTTTGATGATTTCGGCGCCTCGCTGGGCGCTAATCTCGACCATGTCCAACATCTGCCGTGCATTAGGATCATGCACAGTCTCCCGAATCAGCGGCACCGACATCAGGATTGGAGTCAGAATGTTATTTAGATCATGAGCCAGCCCGCCAGCCAACGCTCCGACACCCTCCATCCGTTGGGCACGGAGAAAACTCGCCTCCAGTTGTTTGTGCTCCGTGATATCAGTGTGAATGCCCAGCACTTCGGACGGTTGACCGTCTTCCCCCCGCAGCAATGTCCAGCGGCACAGGGCAACTCGGGTGTGTCCACCACGCTGCGTCCAACTCAATTCTCCAGTCCAATGACCCTCTCGCAGCAAAGCGGCGTGAGCCGCCTCAAACGCAGCCCGGTCCAGTCCCTCGATCTCCAAGAATGCTCTGCCCATCGCATGAGCTGTATTCCACCCGTAAAGCTTCTCTGCACCCCGATTCCAATACGTGATCCGGTGATCAAGTGTGGAGACCCAGATAGCTTCGGATGCCGCATCCAGCAATTCTGCCTGCCGACGAATCTGCCCTTGGGCACGGATGCGCTCAAGAGCACCACTGCAGTAGTCAGCCAATGCCGACAGAACTCGAAGATCATCTTCAGTGAATGCATTGAACGCATAACTCTGAATTGAAAGCGCGCCCACCGCCACACCACGTTGCCGCACCGGCACTGCCATGATCGATGCAGACAACCGCGTAACGTCGCCAAAAACGGTTGAATCGCTAGCCCGCATCTGGTCCGGGGTCCTCAGAATCAGCTCCGGCCCTTTCTCCATCACCCTCATGATTCGCGGTGTGGGTCGTTCACGCTGACCGGTGGGCGGCACTTCCTTGCGGACTCCATCCAGCGTGTCAATGCACAACACATTCTCCATCTTGTCCTCACCCTGCCATAGCATTTCCAAAGTCCCCGCGTCCCAATGCCAGAGATGATCAGCAGCAGCAAAAATGCTTTTGGCTACGTCCTTTTCTGTGTGAGCTTCACTCAACCCCGTAGCAAGAGACAGCAAAGCGCCCCGGACAATCTCAGCCCTTTTCCGCTCAGTAATGTCTTGAGCCGTGCCCAGCACCGCTGGACGCCCGTCGAAGGTCGTTGCAGTACCAGTCACCTCCACCAGCCGGCGCGCGCCGTCCTTGCGGACGATGCTAAACTCATAATCTAAAGTCACATCATCCCCGGCCAAACGGCGACCTATATTCTCGAGAACGCGCTGGCGATCTTCATGAGCCACTGTCTCGAGCACCGATGGGAGCGATAGCAACTCTTCACGGCTGTAACCGAGCAAATCGGCTTCCGCTGCATTCACATACCGAAATCGCCCGTCCTGAATCACATAAACAGGTGTGCGCGACTCTTCCGTCAGAATGCGAAACTTGGCTTCGCTTTCGCGCAATGCACGCTCCGCCGCGCGCTCAGAAGTTTGATCGCGGAAAGTCAGAACCACCCCTTTAATCGTACCAGTTTCATCTCGAATCGGAGCACCACTGTCGGCTATCGGCCGCTCGGTACCGTCACGGCCACGCAAAAGTGTATGATTTGCCAAACCCACAATCTTCCCTTCGCGAATGACGCGTCTGACAGGGTCATCTACGGGTTCGTGCGTCTGTTCGTTTACGATGGAGAAGACTGTTTCCAGCGGTTGGCCCCGCGCTTCGGCGGTAGTCCACCCTGTCAGCTTCTCAGCCACCGCGTTCATGAACTCGATGCGGCCGTCGCGATCGGTGGCGATGACCGCATCTCCAATGCTTGCCAAGGTAGTGCGGTATCTCTCTTCGCTGGCTGCAAGCGACGCCCGTGCACTGGCCTGACGCTCGTAATCAAGGAACAGCAAACCCAAGAATATTGTCCCAGCCGGATACACCGTCAGCAAGAGCAGACCCATTTGGCGCCACACGCGCGGGCGGTCCTCTGCAGGCAGCAAAAAGGTCAACAGGAGCATCAAGCCATGGACAAGAAAACCCACGGCTGCCAGCCCACCAAGGTCCGATCGCCACCTGCCCTTGCGCCGCAAATAGTAGAACACCACACCCACAAGGGCTGATTCCGCAGCCACACTCACGCCCATCGCAGCACCTCCTCCGCCCAGCCACAACCGATAAGCCCCGCAAATGGCTGCAGCCACAAACCCCACTACCGGTCCGCCAAACAGCCCCGCAATGCTCAAAACAATCGAGCGCCCGTCGAAAATGATCCCCGGTGCAAAACGGACCGGAGCCATAATACCCATTACGGTCACCACACCGAATAAAATGCCGGCCAACACCTTGCGCTTGAGAAGGCCGCCGGCTCCACGCGCCTCCAAAACCTGGTAGAGCGCAGCCAACATGACTAGCATCGCAATGTTCTGAACAAGATTGACGACTATCATAATCGCATGCCAGCCCGCAAAGGGCCTGCCACTATGTCTTTGCCGGTCAAGGATCAGCCATTGTTGACAGGTTGACCAATCTGCCTCTCCACATATGATAACGCCCGGCTCTGATGCAAGCGCGCCAATCCAACGCCGCCCAGAGGAGCTCCCCGCAAATCTAACAAGAATTGTCCCTTCCCAACCCATCTTCTTTGCACAACCGCGCCTGACGAAACATGCCTGACAAGACGCATCCGCCCGCTGTTCCTTGCAGACTTGCCTCTCCTGCCCCGCGTTGCCAACTGCCTTCGCGCGCGTTCAACCCACGCTGCCTGCGTCGGGAACAGGTGCTGCGCATCGATCTTCTCGATATCAATCCGCGCGCGATCGTAGTCCTCGAGTCCCATGTGAATCTCCAGCGCTGTGCAGAAATAGAAACTCATCGCCGGCCCGGCCACCTTACTCACAGGAACCGATTTCAGCATCTCGTCCGCTTCCGCATAGCGACGATTCAATGCCAGTGCAGCGCTGTGAAGCAGCCTCGAGCTGATCGAATTTGTGTCTCGTGCCAGAGCCATCAAAGTCAACTTGGCTGCCTCTGCAGGTTTTTGCCGGTTTATGACCAACGCGGACGCGTAGTTGTATATCGCACGGAAGCTGTTCGGTTGCAGTTCGTATGCTCTGGCCGTCACGCGCAACAGTGCAGCAGGGTCGCGCTTGAGCATTTGCGCCGCATCGCTCATCGCAAACCAATAGTCAACGTTGGCCGCCAACGTTTTCTCGAACGGCTTGAGCACATCCCACGCAACATCCGGATAGCCCATCCTCAGCAGGTCTATCGCAGCACGCAGGGCAAAATAAGCATCCGGAAACCCCAGTTTTGCCGCGGTCCGAAAAACATCCAGAGCCTCGACTCTCTGTTCCAGGCTGTAAAGCGCGCGCCCTTCCATAAAATAACTGAATCCAGCCATCGATCGTCCCGCCCTTGACAGCATCCGGAGCCGGAGCGCCATTGCCTTGAGCGCATTCCAATCTCGAGACTCGATCAACAACCCGGCGTAATTGGACCAGACATCCCACGCCCATGGCGCTTCGGTATTGGCCAAATCAGGCGCGTAACGATCCAACATCGCTATGGCACGCCCCCTCAACCCGAGATCATCATATGCGGCTGCAAGCCGCATCAGCTCAAACGCAGTTCGCGGCTGTGCCGTGTACGAATCAGCGAGTTTCTTCGCTTCATCAAGTTTCCCCGAGTTCTTCAGCAAAAGCCAATGGTCAATGCGATCGTCCAGGCGCGCTGCATTGCTGGCTTCCAATTCCTGCAACGCAGTCGCGAATCCCTCTGCATCTTGTTTCTCCCTGCAAACTATGAGCTCGAGGCGAAGAGCCAGATTGCGATTCTTAAGGTCGTTTTTGGCTGAGCGGAGGCGCTCTCGAGCCTCGGCCGCCTTTTCCCCTGCGCCAAACCCGGCCAGATACACCGTGTGGTAAAGCGACAACACCGGGTCACCCTTGAATTTCTCACCCCACCGCTCCCAATGCTCGCCAAACTCCTTCAAACGCCCAGTCCTGAAAAGACTTGCCAGATAAACTGCTTGTTCTTCCGGTGAAAGCTCATCTTTCAGTTGGCCGAGCAACCTGTATGCCTCGCTGTAAACCTCGAATTTGCCAAGAACGCGCGCCGCCAGCCCCACATCCGCGCGGTTTGTCCCGGTAAGACGCAACAGCCACGCCGCTGAATTCAGGGCGTCAACCGCAGTGACATGATCGGGTTCAGCCGCGGCAATGACCTGATTCAGGTACTCACGCAACACTGCCGTATCAGCCTGGTTGTTCGCAAGGGCCGATCGCCATGCCCGTAAAGCATCGAGTTCTTTGCCCTGAGCCGCAAATTTCCTCGCTGAGTTGCGAAGAACGCGGACCTGGACAAGATCAATCAGGCTGACCTTGATGACGGGCCGAATACCGTCGGGCGTCGTTCGCCATCTCTTCGGCAATCCAATCGCAAGCCCTAATCCGCCCAACACAAAAAGAATCACCACCAGCCTGAACCAGAAGTTCAAAACCAGCATCCTCAGCAGCGTGTGATTGGCCAAGCGCCTTGCCCACGCATGCTTCCAATTCCTTGCTCGCGTCGATTCCATTTAACTCCAATCACACCATCTCTTATCTGCTTGTCTGACCGCGCCGCCATCAGCCGTAGGCCCGAATCTCATACACTCGGGCTGTGTCAACTCCGTTCGTTCCCGTCACACGCAAACGAATTGATTTGACGTTTCTCGCGGGGAAATCGTGCCGCACGAGGCGCTGGTAATTGCCCGTCACCCGGGCAAGCTCGTGAATGTTGCCATTGGCATCAACGCAGCTCAGCTCGTAGTCACGCACGGTTTCGGGTTGTGGCCCACGGATCATTCGCGCATTGAAACTATCTTGCGCAGTCAACGTCAAGGGCCGTTGAAAACCAGTGTCGAATGTCATCTGCACCCTGCTTATCCTCACCGGCTCCAGCCACGCAAGCTCGATCCACGCCTCACCGTTGGTCAGTGGCCCGACCCAAAGGTTCTTGGTCTCGCCCGGCAAATCCCGGACAGCGCCATTGGTCACATTCGCTGGATTCGAGCCCGACACGGTTCCAGATGCGCTCAGACGCGCTCTCCGCGCAAGGTCATCCTGGTCCTCGTTCACAATGCCGGGGATTGTCTGGTCGTCGCGCAACAGCGTTTGTTGAAGACTCGACAACCGATCCTTGTCCTGCACGAGTGATCGCGGAACCAAACCGCCCAGCGCACACAGTGCAGCCGCAGTACCCGCTGCCTGCCCCATGGCGGCGCACGTAGCCATCACCCGCGTCGATGTAAGAGCCACATGCGTCGCACTGATGTTCCGCCCAGCCATCATCAGATTCTGAATGTTCCGACTGTAAAGCGCACGCAACGGAATCTGATACACGTTTCGAGGACGAATCTGCTGCGCCGGCCTATCATCAGAACGATCAAACCCGGATGGCGGATGATCATCCAACGGCCACCCGCCCACAGCCACAGCATCCTCGAACGTGGCCGGGCCGGTCAAATCGTGCTCGGTCAGAATGTGATCGCCCATTATCCTTCGCGACTCGCGTTTGCCCGGCAACATCCCCAGCCACGTCAACCCCCAGTTCGCGCTCGTAGGACATTCCCCGGAGTTCTTGATGTAATCCCATACACCCAACGCGATCGACAATAGCTCAAACCGGATGCGCTCGTCGTCACGGATCGTGTCGATCTGGCCACCCCACTCGATCCACCAATAACCGTATTCCCACGAACCAACAGGCCGGAACTTCAACTGCGCCTTGGTCACACGCCGCGCCCATGCCGGTGGAACAAACGGCGTAGGCTTGCCGTAATCACGCGCCGTGAAAAGAATGCTCGATCCCAACGTCTGTTCATCAGCCACAGCCAACCCGAGCGATTCGTTGAACTCGCTCTTCGATTCGCGTCCACGGCGCATCTCCGCCCCGGATTCAAGCGCAAGGCGGCTGTCCCCCGTGCAATCTATGAATATCTTCGCTTCAATGGCATAAACCTGCTCTCTCCGGTCAGAGCGCGCCATGGCCGATCGAATACTCCCGCCCTCAGCCATGGCGCCGCAAATGTGCGAATCCAAAAGCAATGTAATGTTCGCTTCGCGCACAACCTTGTCATACAACAACAAATCCCACAGCTCGAACACGCGGTGTGGATTGTGCACAGCGTCGTCCAAACGCAATTCCTCGATCAATCCGCCTTCCCGCCAGCCCGGCCGTCCGCCACTGCAATCCGCGCCAACCACATGCATTTTCACTTCACTGCTCGAATTGCCACCAAGCCGCGACCGATCCTGCACAAGCACAACCTTGGCCCCGTGCCGAGCCGCTGCGATTGCAGCGCAAACACCAGCCAAACCACCCCCGGCAACAAGAACGTCACATTCAAGTTTCACGCGCTCCATGCGCCCGAAGTAACCGGCATCAGCAGCGCCTTTGTTTTCGCCCGCGAGACGATCCAGCCTGGCCGCGATCCGCGTGCGCATGGAATCCTCGGCTGCGGCGAGAGTTGATCCTGTTGCTTTGAAGAAAAGCGTGTAACCTCCGGCAGCACCAGCAAGATTAAGAAATTGGCGTCTTCTCATAACACGGCTAAACAAACAAAGCCGAACACACAAAACCTCTCTGACACATCCGTTAACCCACCAGCAGCCGCTGTGACATGCGGAATCAGTCCGCTGAATGTTCCGTTCAAACCCTTTCGTGAATCCGGTAGCGGCCAGCGTTCGTCCGCAGACCGTTTCATCATCGCGGCAGATGCGGGCGTTGTTCCGCAGCACTGGAATACTGTGTAAACCGGATTGCCTGCGCAATCCCTAATTCCATTCGAATTGTATTTGAGAAGCTCTCATGACAACCTAGACCTATGATTCAGCCATGGCCGTTGCTCGAAAGCACAGAACTTGGTGAATACCGCGTATTCAAGGTCAGACGCGACCTCAAAGCATCGCCCCGCACGGGCCGAACACACGACATGTACATCCTCGATTGCCCGGATTGGGTCAACGTCGTCGCTATAACACCTCAACGACAGTTGGTCATGGTCGAACAATACCGCCACGGCACAAACACAACCGAACTCGAAATTCCCGGCGGCGTAATCGACCCCAACGATCCATCCCCCATCGGCGCCGGCGTTCGAGAGTTGCGCGAAGAAACGGGATTCGAAGGACACAACCCAAGAATCTTGAGCTGCATCCTGCCCAACCCGGCCATCATGTCAAACAAGTGCTATACAATCCTGGTCGAAGACTGCGTCCCCACGCACCCCGTCCAGTTCGACCAGGGCGAAGACATCGTCACCCGTCTCATGCCATGGGCCGAGGTGCCCGATGCCGTCGCCTCTGGCCGTATCAGGCACTCCCTTGTCATAGTGGCATTGTACCAGTTCGATCTGTGGTTGCGCGGCCGCCACGCCACAAACACCTGAGATAGCACGCGATCCAAGCCCTCGAGGTCGTTGGCGACTTTTCGCTTCAGGCCAACGGCTCCGCCCCACACCGATCGTGCATCCGCTGCAGTAATGCCGAACCGGTACTCACAGCTTCCGGCGCCTTGTTCGCCACGCTAAAATGTGGCCGATCCACGGCCACTTCGTCCCTTGGTAAGCGAGTGCGCAGGCTAATGAATTGATTCTGTACATCCAGCACGCCACCAGCGCACATTCGACACGGACTCGAATAAAGTGCCAGGCTCGTTGTCAGTGTCTTACCCCCGAATTGCGGCAGGATAGGGTGACAGGCTCGCTGTTTGAGTGTTCCCCCCCAGATTGCGCCATGACCCGCAGATTGTCCCTTGTTCTGATCCGCGGCTGCTGAAATCTGCGTGAGAACCCGGCGGACACCGAGATGGGGACAGGCACGTTATTCTCGGCCCGCGCGGAGCGCCCGCATTGGCTTACGCTAGGCTTCGTGAGCACTGTTCAGTAAAAACTGCCTGTGTTCCGCGTAAACGCGGAACTTTAATAGCGATCGGTTGTCTCGCAGTTTTGGGGGGATGCTACGCGCGCGGCGGTCAGAATCCCGCCTTTAGGCGGAAGGCTTTCATCTGGCTTGGAAGGCACATCTGTGCGTCGGCGTGCCTTGAGTTAGGGCGCAAACGCAAAGTGGCCGACGGCGCGCCCTGCCATTCATGAGGTCGTGGATTGGGTCTGGGATGCCCGTGTATGGCAAGTGGCATGTGCTCAGTGAATTCACTTCGCCCCAAGAACAGTCTGCCATCTCTTCAGTTGGCGTCGGACCTCTCTGATCCCCGGTCCACCCGGTGTTTGCCGTCTGTGCATTGCTTGATGCAAATCAAAAACCTCTTTTACATCCGACCCAAACTTTGGTGACAACCGCTGCCACTCAGAATCGGTGAGAGCATTGAGCGGTTTGCCTTCCTTCTCGGCCAGCGCAACAGCAGCCCCAACGACGTGATGGGCTTCACGAAACGGGACGCCCTTCCTGACAAGGTAGTCAGCGAGGTCCGTGGCAAGAAGTTGTGGGTCGCCTGCGGCCATCGCACAAGCTTCCTCGTTCACGGTCGTCTTTTCGATCATCGGCGCCATTATACGCACGCAAGCCCTCACCGTGTCCGCGGTGTCAAACAACCGTTGCTTGTCTTCCTGCAAATCCCGGTTGTAGCTCATCGGCAGGCCTTTCAAGATTGTCAGCAGCGCCATCAAATTGCCCACCAACCGCCCGCTCTTCCCCCGCACTAACTCGGCCACGTCCGGATTCCTTTTCTGCGGCATTAGCGATGACCCGGTCGTGTACTCCTCCGGCAACCGAACAAAGTTGAACTCGCTGCTTGACCACAACACGAGGTCTTCGGCCAACCGGCTCAGATGCACGCCCAACAGTGCCGACGCAGCCGCAAACTCAACAACAAAATCACGGTCTGAAACCGCGTCCATAGAATTCATGGTGAGTCGAGGACGATCCCGATCATCAACAAACTTCAGCAACCGCGCCACCAGCTCGCGGTTGATCGGCAGTGTGGTTCCCGCCAATGCGCCGCTTCCCAGCGGGCACACATTCACTCGCTTCAACGCATCCCCAAAACGCCCATGGTCGCGCTCGAGCATCTCCACATAAGCCAGCATGTGATGCGCAATCGGCACCGGCTGAGCCCGCTGCAAATGCGTGTAACCGGGTATGATCACATCCAAATGCCGCTCGGCAAAACCCACCAACGCACGCTGCAGCTCCCGGATTTCACCGCGCAGTTGTTCAATCTCAGCCCTGACCCAGAGCCGCATGTCAAGGGCGACCTGGTCATTGCGCGACCTCGCGGTATGCAGCTTGGCACCAGCGGGCACCCTGCGCGTCAATTCAGCCTCGATGCACATGTGCACGTCCTCCATCTCCGGACGCCACTTGAATTTGCCGGCGCCGATCTCTTCCGCGATCTTGAAAAGGCCGTCCTGGATTTCCACGAGTTCCTGCCCGGTCAACACCCCAATTGAACAAAGCATGTAAGCGTGCGCCAGCGATCCCACGATGTCTTGCACCCATAATCGCCGGTCGAACGACACTGATTGGGTAAACTCGGTAACTATCTGCGCCGGCCCGGATTTGAACCGGCCGCTGCGCGCTGGCGGTCGCTTTCCTGTTTTCATGCCTCCGCCAATCTGGGGAAATTGGGCCTGAAAGTCACGCGGGAACCGCTGCGAGCCGGAATCGGGACAGAAAGTTGCGACGTTTCTGCGTGAACGCTGCACTCTGGCAAAGATCGGTTGTGTCCCGCATTGTGTGACATGGCACCCACCGCGCGCCAGGGTCCCGCCTTCAGCCCGGAAATCGCACCGGAATGAAGCTTTGAAGGTCTTCGTCTGGTCAGGCGACGGTGAGGTTTTCAGGTCGGCCCAGGCACCACCCTATTTCAGCCTCAACAAATACAAGCCCCGCGCCACAGCACGGCTTGCTTCGATGGTCTCTGCGTACGGTGTGTCTGCAATATCGACAAATCCAATCTGATAATTCTCCTCGTCATACACGCGCCCGGTGGTGGGTTCGTCCTGATACTGAAACCAATGTGTCCCCACTATCTGCCGATGACGAAGCGCCCCTTGCACGTACTCTCGATATGCCGCCGCACGCGACGCTTGGTCCGCTACAGGCACAAGACCCGTGTGAAACATGCCGCGATCGAGCGCGCCAAAGTGAAATTCACCAATAATAAGCGGCACGTCTCGGCCGCCGTTAAACTCAAACTCCGCCACACTGCGCTGATACAGATTGTAGCTCACAACATCGCAGTACTTCGCCGCTGCTGCCGCAGCCAGCTTGTTCACCCACGCAAACCGGCACCCGAGGT
Source organism: Verrucomicrobiota bacterium (assembly GCA_012517065.1). Taxonomy (GTDB): domain Bacteria; phylum Verrucomicrobiota; class Verrucomicrobiia; order Limisphaerales; family J093; genus JAAYVR01. The sequence goes on from JAAYVR010000002.1 coordinate 14,820, forward strand.
AAAGCTGGTTCGGCGCAACCTCTTTTATCACCTGCCTTACCGTCCGAAAGTACCGTTCAGCCGCAACAGTGTAGAACGCGCGAAGATCGTCGCCGGTTTTGGCCAGGTCAGGCTTCGCTGTGCTCTCCAAAAACGCATCCCATGAACCATAGCTTGTTCCCCAAACCGAATTCAGCCGCTCGATATCGCCATACTTCGCCTTGAGAAAGTCGTGAAATGCCTTCTTGGCAGGTTGATCCGCCGGCGAAACCGCCGACGCCAACGCCAACGAAACTTCGTCGCCCCACGACATCTCGTTGTCAGAGAAATACCCGATACACCATGGATCGCCCGCGCTCTTCCCTTTCTTCGACTGCATTTGCCGCCGCAGCGACGCTTCAAAAGTCTCGTCAAATATATCCGGGAATTTGCCCCAGTAACCTTCGCTTCCCTCGATCATCCTCGCGCCATGGGAACCAATTGTGTCCGTGTAAGGCGTCCTCCGCATCAAACGCAGTGTTTCGTCCGACCAGTTCGCAATCGTGTTCAGCCCCCAACTGCGCAGTCTTCGATGAATAACCTCCGGGTAAACCCGCTGCCAGTCAGCCCCGTATTTGCGATGCAGATTGGCACCTGCAAACGAATAGCTGCGCGGTCGCCGCCCCGCGTAATGCCCCTTGAGCGCGTACCCGCCCTCCGTGAAATAACGCTCAAGATCAGGGGTCTTCCCCGGAAAATCCTCAAACCACGACTCTCGCTCTTCCACCGGCGTGTAATCCAGCATCCGAACACAATCGATCCCGTGCGACCAAAACAACCGTCCCTCCGGGTCAACCAACCACCACTTGCCGTCGTGTTTTGTCGTGTAAAAGAAACCCTTTGCCTCAAACTGCGGGCCATCAGCCCAGCCCCCAAACTTGTCCCAGCCTTTCGGCCCTGAATCCTCATTCAGCTCGACAGCTTCGCGCTCACGACGCGCGACAAGTTCATCCGCCGAATGCACTTTGCCCGGCCAATCCTTGTGTTTGTATTGCCCAAACGTGTCAATACACGGAAAAAACGGTTCTGCATCAGTCACAAATGCCGTCGGCGGCGTGTAATTGCCAGTGGCGCGGATTGTCCCGAGCTCGAATTGATGAGACGAGCCCGGTTTGCTCACAAACACAATCAACTGCGTCACATTCGAAGGATTGATCGTCCCTGCACCACCCCATTTCACAGGATAGCCACGCATCCCAAACAGTTTGCCCCCCAGTTTATCCTCACTCGTGCGTTTTAGTTCGACTTTGATCACCCCGGATTGCCCCGGATTAAGCGAAACCTGGCTGGTGACGCAGTTCTTGATTCCATCGGCACCAGGATTATCCGCCCGACAGAATACACTCACACGGTTTGTCCCGACGTTCTTGACAGGCACAGCAATGTCGTGATGAGCAGCAATGTTCCAGCTCCCCTCAGGCGCCCGCAGAACCACCCCGGGCCACGGTTCGCGCGTACCTGTTTCCACACGCAAACACTCGGTTTTCTCGCCCCGCGACACACTCACCCTGGCATCAGTGGCGACAACACTGCCCAAATCAAACCCCTGACCAAAATCGACAAGCACAGTCTCAAAAACTGCGGACTGTGCTGTGCCTGCCCACAGAGTCAGCACTGCGACGCACAGCAAAAGTTCTGTCCCCACAACCTTCTTCAATACCTTCCAGATTACCATGCGCAGAGGACTCTCGCAGCCACGCTTCTGCGTCACAACCCGCACGCCTTTATTCCTGCAGCAACAGTGTCGGTCTTCGATTGCAGTGTTCATGTTCCAGCATTGCTAGTCGCGAAGTCTGGACAACACAAGCTCAAACCGAGTTGTTGGCATGGGGTTGAAAGACACCTCATACTAGCGGAGTCGGCTCGCACTGCAGGCTCCAGGCCGCATATTCCTTGATCTCTTGAAGACACCCGGTTGCCAGACTCCTCAGGGTGCATCGTCATATAGCAAAGTCCTTCATGTTCGCGAAGATTCTCAGGCTGCGACTTCGCTCAATTTCTCCGTATCTGCTTCTCTGTCAACAAGCAGGGCGGTCAAATCAGCACGATCTTTGGGGGCGGTGAGTCGGATAAAGTGACAGGCTCGTTGTTTCGGTTTTGTCCCTTGATTGCGGCGTGGCCCGCAGATTGCCCTGTGTTCCAATCCGCGGTTGCCCGAGTCTGCGGAGGTACCCCTCGGATTCCGATATGGGGACAGACACGTTGTTTGTGCATCCCCAGCCGGTGAATGTTCGGACGCCTCATTTGCGTGATCCAAGCAGGTCGTAGGGTCGGCCGTCACGTTGATGCGGCCGGGGACGGCCGCGCTCCCAACCGCCGGTGTTTTCTTCTAACGCGCCTGCAGGAGCGCGGGCATTCTTGCCCGCCCCCATCCGGTATATGTTCGGTCGTCCGATTTACCTGACCGAAACGGGTCGCACGATCGGCCGTCACGTTGATGCGGCCGGGGACGGCCGCGCTCCCGACCGCCG